>CAYYAV010000171.1:0-4405 GCA_964469865.1 uncultured Fusobacteriales bacterium
GGTCCGCCATAGACTTCCGTATTCAGCCTTATTATATTTTCTGTTATCATTTCCGGATTAGGCTTTATCCTGAAACCTGGAGAATCTGTATGTGATCCGAATATCTTAAATCCTTTTCTCAGATCTATCTCTTCTCCTAAAGTAAAGGCAATTATTGTAGAGTTGGATCTTTTTATGAAATATTTCCCTCCTGGCTTTAAATCCCATTTATCTTTAGGTCCTAATCTTTCAAATCCATTCTCTTCAAGTATTACTGAACAGTTTTTTACTACATGGTAGGTACTCGGACTGTCATCTATAAATTCTATTACTTCCCTTGCAAAGCTTTTTATTTCCATATTTTCAAATTTCTCCTGTATATTTTTTATTTTCTCTGTTCCCTTTATCATACCAATTCCTCCATTTTTCTTCAAGTCCATCTACTAAATAAATATCAGTTTTGTATTCCATAAATTTTTGAGAATTTTTCTATCAGATAATCTATATAGTAATGTGACCTAAACTCTTCTCCTGTAAAATCTGCTATTATTTCAGAAGGTGTCTTAGTTTTTCCGAATTTATGGATACCCTCTCTTAATATCTCATTTATATCGTGAAAATCTCCTTTTTTCATTTTTTCCGTAATATTCATTTTCCTGTCAACTGCATTGTATATCTGTGCTGCATAGGCACTACCTAATGCGTATGAAGGAAAATATCCGAACAATCCTGAAGACCAGTGCACATCCTGTAAAATTCCATCACTATATAAAACCGGTCTTACCCCTAAATATTTTTCATATTTTTCTGCCCATCTTTTTGCAAGTTCATCAACATTTTCATGTCTATCAAGGTCTTCAAATATTTCCTTTTCAAGTTCATATCTTATAAGAATATGGATAGGATATGTCAGTTCATCAGCTTCTATCCTTATGAGAGACTGTTCCACTTCATTAGAAAGCCTGTAAAGATCCTCACTACCTATACCCTTTTCTTCAAGACTGAACATTTCATCCAATTTAGGATATAGGAATCCTAAGAATTCCCTGCTTCTTCCGAACATATTTTCATATATTCTTGACTGGGACTCATGAATTCCCATAGATGTCCCCGTTCCGAGAACAGTCTCTGACACTTCATCATCTATGTTCTGTTCATATAAGGCATGTCCCCCTTCATGAATAGTAGAATAAATAGCACTTAGAATCCTGTTTTCATAATAATGGGTAGTTATTCTGACATTTTTATTACCCATATCAGTAGTAAAAGGATGCTCACTCTCTTTTAGCAGACCTTTTTCAAAATCAAACCCCATAGTATTAAGAATGTATTCTGAAAGCTTTTTCTGCTTATCTATATCGTATTTAATTTCATTGAATATCCTCTTTACTTCCATGAATCTTCCATCTCTTCCTTTCTCAATTATCCTTTTTATGAAAGGAGAAAGTTTTTCTGCTATATCCTGAAAAAACTCATCCAGCCTGCTGACTGTCATTTCCGGCTCATAATCTTCAAGAAGGGTATTATATGGATGTCCATCGTATCCCCTGTATTTTATAAACTTCTTGTTCATTTCTATTATTTCTGAAAGGCTGTCTTTAAAAACTTCGAAATCATTTCTTCTTTTTGCCTCTTCCCATTTCTTAGTAGCAATTACTTTCAGTTCTGAATATTTCCTATATTCTTCCTTGGGGATCTTTTCCAGTTTTTCAAAAGTTTCCTTCTTTATTTCTCTGATAATCTTCCTTTCAAGTCTTTCCAGATTTTCTTCATCTATGCTATATACCAGTCTCTTAAATTCATCATTTACAAGAACAGAATAGCTTTCCCCAATCAGATATCCCATACTTTTTGATATTCTTTCCACTGCCTTTACAGGGGCTTCTGTTTCCAGATCCCAGTTAAATAATGTTATAGCATCATTCAATGCCTTACTTTTTTCCAGTGTTTCATATATTTTCTCCATTTTTTCCTTATTCATTCTAATTTTCCCTTTCTAATACTGATGATTAAAAAATATTTTTCTTATTAATATTATACCTTTATTTTTAATTTTTAAAAGTATATTAAAATTATTTTTTTAACTTTTTCCATTCTTAATTTTCATAATTAAAATATTCTTGAAAAAATACCTTCTCTAGTATATAATTTTATTAATACTTATGAGAGGATGAATTGAAATGGATTATCAGACAATAATTGTAGGAATTGCTGGCGGAACCGGTTCAGGAAAAACCAGTGTCACAAAGGCTATTATAGAAGAGTTAAAAAAGTCCGGTATAAATTCAATCTTGCTGGAACAGGACTCATACTATAAGAAGAACGATCATCTGACTTATGATGAAAGGGTTCTTCTTAACTATGATCATCCTGATTCTATTGATTTTGACCTTCTTGAATGTCATATACTGACATTAAAAGGAGGAGGGATTATTGAAAAACCGATTTACGATTTCCAGATTCATAACCGTATCGACGACACTGAACACATAGAACCTGCAAACATCATCATTGTAGAAGGCATACTGATTCTAGCCATAAGAAAAATAAGAGAACTTTTTGATGCAAAGATTTTTGTGGATACAGATGATGATGAAAGGCTCCTTCGTAGAATAGAAAGGGATCTGAAAGAACGTGGAAGAGATTTTGAAAGTATCAAGAATCAATATATCAGCACTGTAAAACCTATGCATCTGGAATTTGTGGAGCCTTCTAAAAGATACGCTGATGTTATAATTCCAAGAGGAAAAGAAAATAAGGTAGGCATCAAAATGGTTGCAAGTAGACTCAGATATCTGTTCAATAATCTGATAAACGGATAAAATTATCATATCCCTAATACTAAATTACAATAGATATGAATCCTGACTTCTGCAGTGAACAGGACTTAAATAAATAACTTAGGATGAAAAATAAATCTTTTACAAGGTAAAATCATTGTAAATGAAAAATTTGAAACTAATATTCCGGATATATGCTATATGTAGAAATTCAGAATTTAAGGACTCTATTCCAGGAAAAGCCGAAATAGTTTATGATAAAGATCGTAAAATTCTTTTAGAGGAATGTATCGCTGGAAAAGAAGCTGTTGCCCAGTTTATAGACCGGATAGCAATAGTCATAGCTCTGGAAACCCCTATTTAAAAATTTATAGAAATTGATTTTGCATATTCTCCCGACAAATACAAGTGTCTGGAATCCTCTTCTTGTAGCTTACAGAAAAATTATAAAATAGACAGGAAAATAAAAGATTCTCTGGATAATTTAAAATAAAACATATTATCCAGAGATCTACATAATTTATACCGGCAATTATTTATCAATATTATCTATTTCAATGGCATTTGGATAGATTTTTTTTATCTCTCCTATAATCGTATCTATTTCTTTGCTGATCCTCTCTATATTATTTCTTGAACCCTTCATAGCAACCCTCACATGGACATATCCTTCCTTAGCATAAGGAGCAACCGTAGGATTTGACATCTCAAGATAGTCTTTTAAGCTATCATCTATCCTTCCTTCTGGAATCCCTATTATTTTCAATGTTTTCATCAGAAGGATATCATCAGAATATTTCTTTAATAAGGGCAGTACCTCATTATCTATCATATATGTAAGTTCTTTTGGAGGACCGGGCAGTACGATTATTTTCTTATTATCCTTTTCAAAAAAGAATCCCGGTGCAAGTCCTACACCATTTTCTATTAGTTTTGACCCTTTAATTATAGAAGCTTCCTTTTTTCCTCCACTTGCAATTTCATCACCAAAACCTCTTATTCTATACCTCTCCACAATTTTATCATAATATCTCTGATCTACTTCCAGTTCTTCTCCAAAAAAATCAGATACTACTTCCTTAGTAATATCATCCATTGTAGGTCCCAGACCACCCGTAGTGATAACAAGGTCTACCCTGTTAAAAGCTACCTTGAGACATTCTTTCACCCTCTGGAAATTATCTCCAACTGTTGTCTGATAATACAAGTCTACACCTATTTCAGTTAATTTTTCAGATATATATTGGGCATTAGTATTTAGGATGTCTCCTACCAATAATTCTGTTCCTATACATAAAATCTCCGCTTTTATTTCTATCATCCCTTCCTATTCTCATATTACCTCATTCATATCGTAGCTGTTCCCGAAAATTCCAGATTTTATTTTTTAAAAATCACACTTTCATAAGGTTTAAGAACTATTATGCCATCCTTTAATTCAGGAGCTTCCTTATAGTTTGACAGCAGTATGGAAGCTTTCTCCAGTTCGAGCTCCATCACATCAAATTCAGCAGTTTCACCGTAGAAGTTGCTTATTACTATAAGTTCTCCTTCCTTACCTGTCCTCTTATATGCATAGACTCTTTCATTTTCAATGTCTATGTCCTCATATTTTCCTGTAATCAGAAGTTCCTCATTCCTTCTTA
>CAYYAV010000172.1:0-3739 GCA_964469865.1 uncultured Fusobacteriales bacterium
TCGGCTATCTTTTCATCTGTTAAAGGTTCTTTTTTATTTTCTTTTTTTATTATACTTAAAATTTTTTCTTTCATACAATCACCTGTATATAAACAATAATTCACAATTAATTATACCTCGTTTATTGTGAATGTCAATGTGATTCACAAAATTAGAAGTAGTAAAAAAAGTGAAAAAATATGAAATTATTAAAAAATGAAAAAAAATAATATTAATTTTAGTAACAAAAATACACAATTCACAGATTTGGATAAAAATAGGCATGAAAATTGCTTCATATTAAATCATAAGATAAATAAAAACTGGGAGGAAATGATAATGAAAAAATTAACTGTATTATTAGTGTGTGGTTCAGGAGCAAGTTCAGGATTTATGGCGGCAAATATGAGAAAAGCTGCATCAGCAAAAGGGATTGAAGTAAGTGTAACAGCAAGAAGTGAATCAGAAATAGAAAATTATATTGATGAAATAGATGCACTTATGGTAGGCCCACATTTAGCATATATATTGGATGAGGTTGAAGAGTATACTCATGGAACAGATGTAAAAGTAATTTTAATGAAACCAGAATATTATTCAATATTAGATGGAGAAAAAGCAGTAGATCATTTATTAGAAGAAATGAAATTATAAAATGAAAGAAGGATGTATATATGAAAAAATTAATTTATTGGTTAGAAAATAGTTTTGCACCTAGAATGAATAAAATAAATCATAATGTATGGATAGTAACATTGAAAGATTCAATTATGCAAGTATTACCTTTTATCCTATTAGGGTCATTATTTTGTGTGGCAGCAATTATTGAAAATTATATTAAATTACCATTTTCATTTTGGACACCATTTGGTTGGACGATGGGTATGGTTTCGGTATTGGTAGCTTTCTTGATACCATTTAATTTTTGTGAAAAGAAAAAATTAAGAAAACAAAGATTAATTGCAGGAGGAACAGGACTAATCCTATTCTTTATATCTATAACTCCAGAATTAGAAGTAACTAAAACAATTGGTTTCGGATCAAGTGCATTTGGTGCAGGAGGTATGTTCTGTGCAATAGTGACAGGGTTAATAGTAAATGCTGTATTTAATGCTTTTGGAAAATTTACATTCTTTAAAGAGGACAGTCCAATACCTGACTTTGTGAGACAATGGTTTGATGCCTTGCTACCTATTGGATTAATAGTATTTTTTGGATTTTTATTTATACAAGTATTAGGTATAAATTTGTATCAAATAGTTTCTAATTTCTTTATGCCTTTAGCAGCAGTTGCAAACACCTGGTATGGATTTATAATAATATGTTTTATTTATACTTTTATATATTCGATGGGAATTTCTTCGTGGGTATTAACACCAGTAACACAGCCAATAAAATTGACTAGTATTGCATCGAATTTAGCTTTAGTGGCAGCAGGAACAGCAACAGTTGCAAATTTGAATATGTTTACTGAAACTTTAATATATGTTTGCTATATGTGGATTGGTGGAATAGGATGTACAATGCCATTAGTTTTGTTATTGTTAAAATCAAAATCAAAAAAATTAAAAGCATTGGGACGTGCATGTCTAGCGCCGGCAATATTTAATATTAATGAACCTGTGATATTCGGATGTATTGCGTGGAATCCTATAATGATGTTACCATTATGGATAATAGGAATTGTTTTACCTACAATGACTTGGATTGCTTGTAAAATTATAGCATTTGCTCCAATTCCAAGAATTCAATTTGATTTATGGTATGCACCGTACCCAATATCAACATGGATTTCATCACAAGGATCAATAAGAGCAATAATTTTCGTAATAATAACATTTGTTGTAGCTGGGGCAATATGGTATCCTTTCTTTAAAGCTTATGAAAAACAGTGTTTAGAGGAAGCAGCAGCAGCTTAAGAAATGCAGGAAAAAAGGATGTGAGTTAAATGATAACAGATGAAATAACAGAAAGAGCAATGAAAATAATTCTAAGTGCAGGAGAAGCTAGGGCAGCAAGTACACAGGCATTAAAAGCAGTTTCAGAAGCTAATTTTGAGTTAGCAGATGAAAAATTAAAAGAAGCTAATCAAAAGATACTGATAGCACATAGAGTTCAAACAGATGCAATACAAGCAGAAACATCAGGAGAACCAACAGAATACACTGTACTCTTTGCACATGCACAAGATACTTTGATGACAATATACAGTGAACTTAACATAACAAAACAATTAATTAAAATCTTTAAAGCATATGAAAAGAGAATTGAAAATATAGAAGAAGCATTAAAAAATAATATAGGAATGTAAAGAACTACTAAATACATCATATGAGGAGGAATTTAAAATGTATAAAGTACCGACAGGATTTCCAAAAAATTTTTTATGGGGTGGAGCTGTTGCTGCAAATCAATTAGAAGGTGCGTGGGATGAAGACGGAAAAGGTTTATGCATAGCAGATATAAATGAATTTAGAGATGATATTGATATTACAAAAAAATATAATGAAGAAGTAACTTCTGCATATATTAAAGAAGCTTTGGAAAGTAAGACAAAAATTTTTCCTAAGAGACATGGAATTAATTTTTATCATACTTATAAAGAAGACTTAAAATTACTAGCAGAATTAGGCTTAAAAACATTTAGAACAAGTATTAACTGGGCTAGAATATTTCCTAATGGTGATGATAAAGAACCAAATGAAGCAGGATTAAAATTTTATGATAATTTATTTGATGAAATGTTAAAATATAATATGGTTCCAATGATTACAATATCACATTATGAGATGCCATTAAATTTAACAATAAATTATAAAGGCTGGTATTCCAGAGAAGTTATAGAAATTTTTGAAAAATATTGCAAAACAGTATTTGATAGATATCATGATAAAGTCAAGCACTGGATAATAGTAAATCAAATAAATTTAATAGGACACGAATCATTTAATCATCTAGGAGTAGCAGAAGATTTAGTTGATGATTTGCAAAGTGCTAAATATCAAGCAGTTCATAATGAGATGGTATCATGTGCCAGAGCAACTAAATATGCTCATAAAACTTATCCAGATTTAAAAATAGGAATGATGTTATGTGGCGGACCTTCATATGCAGCAACATGTAAACCAGAAGACCAACTGGCAGCATTAAGACATAACCAAATGGAATATTTCTATGCAGATGTCTTATTAAGAGGGTATTATCCAGGCTATGCTTATAGATTTTTTGAAGATAGAAATATAAAAGTTGTATTCGGTAAAAATGATGAAGAAGATTTAAAAAATACATGTGATTTCTTTTCATTTTCATATTATTATACAAGAATAGTAACTAAAGAAAGCTTTGAAAAGGGGAATGAAGCTATAAGAAATACGGAATTACCCGCTAATCCATGGGGATGGACAATCGATCCTATAGGATTTAGAATTATGTTGAATGAATTTTGGGACAGATATCAAAAACCTATATATATTACAGAAAATGGGGTAGGATATTATGATAAAGTAGAAAACGGCAAAATATATGATGACTACAGAGTAAATTATTTTAGAGAGCATTTGATACAAATGAAGGAAGCTATAAAAGATGGAGTAGATATAAGAGGATACTATGCATGGGGACCTATAGATATAGTTTCCTGTTCATCAAGTGAAATGAGTAAAAGGTACGGATTTATATATGTAGATTTAGATGATTATGGAAAAGGTACAGGAAAAAGAATAAAAAAAGAAAGTTTCGCATGGTATCAAAATGTAATAGC
>CAYYAV010000172.1:3749-4351 GCA_964469865.1 uncultured Fusobacteriales bacterium
ACGTTACGGTTTCATCTACGTTGATCAAGACGATTATGGCAATGGCACTTTAGAGAGAAGCAAGAAAAAATCATTTGATTGGTATAAGCAGGTAATTACTACAAATGGAGAAAAACTATAGTATTATCAAAGATATGAAAATAGATGGTAAAAAACATATAATAAAAATTGAAAGGTTAGGAGATACATAATGGTATAAATTTTCTAATGACAGTAAAGAGTTAATGTTTATTTGACCTTTACTGTTATTTTTTCTTACTTTATTTAGTTTTAATATTTTTATTCTAGTATACATTTTGATAAAAAATAGATTATAATATATACATATGGAGATGTAAAAATTATGAGTAATAAACAAATTTTAAAAAAGAATTTAAAACTAAAGAATAAATTAAAATATAAACAATATTATTCATTAAAAATATTATCGATGAATTCTTTAGAATTAGAAAATTTTTTGAAAGAAGAAGAAAAAGAAAATCCTTTTTTAGAAATTTTAAATTTTAATGAAATTAATAATAACTATAAAGTAAAAAAAAATAATAATGAAGAGGAAAAAGAAAAATTTCTAAATACAGACTATTTTATTACAAAAGATTTTA
>CAYYAV010000173.1:0-4270 GCA_964469865.1 uncultured Fusobacteriales bacterium
ATTATCTTCCTTCTGATTTCAAAAAAAATATGGGGTATCAGAGATCAGTTGAAATGTGCAATGAATATGATATCTATAGACAATGTTACTGTGGATGTATATTTGCAGCAATAGATCAGGGATTAGACTTAAATTTATATAAATAGTATTTATAATAAAAAAAGCACGTTTTTAAATATATTTAATACGTGCTTTTTTTATTATTTATTTTTTAAGATATCTCTTATTTCTGTTAATAATGCTTCCTCTTTTGTAGGTTCAGGAACGGAAGGCGCTTCTTCAGCTTTCGGCTTTTTCAATTTATTGAGAGATTTTACCATTAAAAATATTACGAAGGCCATAATCAGAAAATTTACAACATTTTGAATAAAGTTACCGTATAATACGGCTACTTCAGCCTTACTTCCTTCTGCCGGAGTAATAACAAGCTTAAGAGATGTAAAATTAACTTTCCCTAATATGATTCCAATTATTGGCATAATCATATCATCAACTAATGAGGTAACTATTTTACCAAAAGCTCCTCCTATGATAACTCCAACTGCCAAATCCATGACATTTCCTTTTGAAATAAATTCCTTAAATTCTTTAAACATATACTTATTTTCTCCTTATCTAATTTGTTTTTGTATGTTAAAGTATTATAATAGATTTTTCAAAAAAAATCAAGTCATTACTTGAAATATATTAACAGTTATTATATAATAAAGGATAAAGTAAAAATTATTGGAGGAATATTATAAATGTTAGATCAGAAAAATAAAAGGAATTTTTCTATAATAGCTCATATTGATCATGGAAAATCAACAATTGCTGATAGACTGCTTGAAATGACAGGAACAGTTACTGAAAGGGAAATGAAGGATCAACTGCTTGACAGTATGGATTTAGAAAGGGAGAAAGGTATCACAATAAAAGCCCAGGCTGTTACTCTTAATTATACAGCAAAAAATGGAAAGCTCTATGAATTAAATCTGATAGATACTCCTGGGCATGTAGATTTTATATATGAAGTCTCAAGGTCTCTTGCTGCCTGTGATGGAGCACTTCTGGTAGTGGATGCTGCTCAAGGGATAGAAGCTCAGACATTGGCCAATGTATATTTAGCACTGGAGAATAATCTTGAGATACTTCCGGTTATTAATAAGATAGACCTTCCTTCCGCAGATCCGGAAAAGGTAAAATTGGAAATAGAGGATATTATTGGTCTTCCTGCTGATAATGCGGCATTAGTTTCAGGAAAGACTGGATTAGGGATAGAAGGACTTCTGGAAGCAGTTATTGAATATATTCCTGCTCCTAAAGGCGATATTGATGCTCCGCTTAAAGCACTAATCTTTGATTCCCATTATGATGACTTTAGAGGAGTAATAACTTATATAAGAATGGTTGAAGGGCGTCTTAAAAAAGGAGACAGAATAAAGATAATGTCAACAGATAAAGAATTTGATATTCTGGAAATTGGTATCTTTTCTCCAAAAATGAAGGAAGTAGACGAACTCACGGTAGGTTCAGTAGGATATATAATAACAGGAATAAAGTCAATAAAAGATACCCAGGTGGGAGATACGATAACACATTCTAAAAATCCTACTAACACACCCCTTGCAGGATATAGACCAGCTTTAAGTATGGTTTTTGCAGGAGTATATCCTATATCAACAGATGATTATGAAGATTTGAGAGAGGCACTGGAAAAATTACAATTAAATGATGCTTCACTGACTTATGTTCCAGAAACTTCTCTTGCATTAGGATTTGGATTCAGATGCGGTTTTCTTGGTTTACTTCATATGGAAATAATAGTAGAAAGATTAAGAAGGGAATTTGGAATAGACCTTATTTCTACAGCTCCGTCAGTAGAGTATCATGTAACCGTTGAGACTGGAGAGAATTTGATTATAGATAACCCAGCTGAATTTCCATCGGGTAAGAAAATTATTGAAGAACCCTATATAAAAGGAACTATAATAGTTCCTAAAGACTATGTAGGAAACGTTATGGAGCTTTGTCAGGAAAAAAGGGGCAATTTTCTGAATATGAACTATCTTGATGATACACGTACAATGATTAGCTATGATTTACCTTTAGCTGAAATTGTGATAGATTTTTATGATAAACTTAAGTCTAGGACAAAAGGATATGCTTCTTTTGAATATGAAATGATAGGATATAAGGAATCTGATCTTGTAAAAGTAGATATCCTTGTAAGCGGTAATCCGGTAGATGCTTTTTCCTTTATAGCACACAAGGATAATGCTTATTATAGAGGGAGATCTATTGTTGAAAAATTGAAAGATGTTATACCAAGGCAACAGTTTGAAATCCCCCTCCAGGCAGCTTTAGGGACAAAGATAATAGCAAGGGAGACAATAAAAGCATTAAGAAAAAATGTACTTGCAAAATGTTATGGTGGAGATATAACACGTAAGAAGAAATTACTGGAAAAACAAAAAGAAGGAAAGAAACGTATGAAGGCCATAGGTAATGTTGAAATACCACAAGAGGCTTTCTTATCTGTCTTAAAATTAAATGATTAAGAAATTATAATATAAAAAGGCAGGATTAATATGAATAAAAATATAATATTTTTTGATGTTGAAACAAATGGGAAAATAGGAAGCTCTGTACTTTCCATTTCAGCAATTAAAGTAAATTACAATTTTGATACAGATAAATGGATAAAAATATCAGAGTATGATCGATTTTATTTTAGAAATGAAGGAGAACCGATTGATTTTGGTGCAATAAATGTCCATGGTCTGACAGATGAGATGATAACTGAAAAAAGACAAGGAGTAGACTATCCTGCAACCTTCAAAGAAGATATGGATGATTTCTTCTTATATTGTCAGGATACAAGTCATTTTGTTGCACATAATATAAGATTTGACAGGAGCTTTATTTCTTTTCCCTTAAAAAATCAGTTTGATACAATGATGGAAAATGTAGATATTGTCAAAGCTGGGATAAATGAGAATTATGGAACATATAAATGGCCGAAATTGGTAGAATGTGCAAAATTTTATAATGTTCCTATGGAGGAAGAGCAATTACATGAAAGTCTTTATGATGTTCTAATTACTTTCAGAATTTTTTATAAAATGACCAAAAATCCATTTGGAAAACCTAAGATTTTTAACTTTTTAAATAAAAAATAAAAGATTTAGACAAAATTTATAAATTTGGAGTGAGAATGGGAATATTAACCAAAAAAAGTAATAAAAATGGAAAAATATTAAATATTGATAATTATTCAGAAGTGCTTAAGTTTGAAATATTAGAATATTTTTCTAAAAATATTTCAGAACTTATATATAATAATGAATATCAGAAAGCGATAGAATATACTGAGGATATCATAGGCAAAAAATTAGAAATTCCACTCCGAATTGATAATAGATATATGTTAAATGGAAATGTCAATGAACTTATTATTAATGAAAAATCAAAATTCATGAATTTTTTTGTTTGTCTGAAAAAAGAACTGTTTACCTGTAAAAAGTTCCTATTTATAGTAAGTTTTATCAAATATTCTGGGATACAACTTCTTATAAGCACTTTTGATGAACTTGAAAAAATGGGAATAAAAGGTGAAATAATAACATCTGTATATCTAAATATTACAGATTCAAAAGCTTTAAGAAAGCTTTTATCCTATAGAAATATAAAAGTTAAAATATATAATAATTCCAAAGAGAGTTTTCATACCAAGGCATATTTATTTCAGAAAGAAAAATATCATACATGCATCATAGGATCTTCTAATATTAGTCAGAGTGCATTATATTCTGCTGAAGAATGGAATGTTAAAATTACAGACAATGATTTTTTTAACATTTATGAAAAATCCATAAACCAGTTTAGAAAGATTTGGAATAGCAATGAAGCTTTGGAACTTACGGAAGAATTCATAAGTAAATATGAAGAATATAAAAAATATAATACACCTCAGGAAACTTTTGATTATAAAAAATCAGAAAATATAGAAGGAAAATTTTTACCTAACAGTATGCAGGAGGAAATTCTAGAAAATCTTAAGTATACAAGAAAATCAGGAAACAGAAAAGGTATTGTAATTGCAGCTACGGGAACAGGAAAAACTTATCTTGCTGCAATGGATATCAAAAATTTTTTTGAAAAGACAAAGAATGAAAATGAAATGACCTTCTTATTCATTGCACATAGAGAGGAACTATTAGAAAATGCCATAAATGTGTGTGAAATAATTTTAAATGAAAACAGGGAACGCTTTGGCAGAGTATATAGT
>CAYYAV010000174.1:0-4264 GCA_964469865.1 uncultured Fusobacteriales bacterium
AACCAATGACCCCCTGCTTGTAAGGCAGGTGCTCTCCCAACTGAGCTATGCGACCGTCTTATTTTTCATCATTTCAATATTATGTTTTAAGTAAGTTTCAAATGGTACGGCTTAGGGGAATCGAACCCCTGTTGCCGGGATGAAAACCCGGAGTCCTGACCACTAAACGAAAGCCGCACAATTAGTTTATTAGATAAAATCCTTTAAGACAAGAATTATAATATCACATATCATTTTCTTTGTCAACATTTTTTTACAATTTTTTTTATTCTTTGAAGTTTGCTATTTATCTTCATTAATGTTATAATTTTACATATTGTATTTATAATTTTACAGGAGGAACCATATGGATTTTTTTAATCTGATTAAAAAATTTTTTATCTTTACTTTAAAGGAAATTTACTCTTTTTTTCTAAAATTGTCATTACTGATTCTCGTCCTAGTTATCTTAGGAATATCATTAGTAACATTTATTGCCAGCAATGAAAAGAATTTCAAGGAAATAGATGCTAAAGATTATAGTTATGTACTGTTTAATCCGGCACAGCTTACCGAGGATAAGATAATAACCCCCTCTATTTTCGACAAAATCAGTGATTCAGGAAAATATAACATGTCATTTACTGATATGCTGAACAGTCTGGAAAATATAAAATCGGATGATCGGATAAAAGGTATTATCATTAATCTTGATCAGGTGGACCTTTCTTCTTCTAAAATAGAGGAAACGTTAAAGAAATTTGAAGAACTGAAGAAAGCAGGAAAGAAATTATATGCTTACGGGGCATATATACAGAATCATAACTATACATTAGCTGCTGCAGCTGATGAAATAATATCTGTACCCTCTTCATCTGCTGAAGTCTCCATCACAGGTTATCATTATTCTAACCTTTATTTCAAAGGACTTCTTGATAAACTGGGAATAAATATGGAAATTATACGAATTGGTAATTTCAAGTCTTATGGTGAAAATTACATAAGTAATGATATGTCTCCCGGTCTGAAAGAAGAACTTACCAGAATTCTAGATACAAGATTTAACCGTTTTACTGATAATGTTTCAAAAAATCGTAAGATAGATAAAAATGTCCTTAACAAGGACATAATTGCCGGAAATAATGCATCTCTCACTCCTTTTGCAGCAAGAGATAAAAATCTAGTTGACAAGCTCGAATATTTCGGCAACTTCCTTAAAAGAATAAATATAACCGAAGATAATATAATAGACATCTATGACTATTACGCACATAATGAGGATATTATAACAGACAATGTCGAGAATAAGGATAATGCTTCAGGAACCATTGCAGTAATTTATGCAGAAGGTTCTATCATGTATGAAGTTTCTGACGAAGGAAATATATCTATAAATCCTAATAACATAGCTCTTAAGATAGAAGAAGCCCTGAATACGCCAGATCTTAAAGGTATTGTCCTAAGGGTAAATTCCCCAGGCGGTTCTGCTCTTGCCTCAGAAATAATTTATCAGAGTTTTTCAAATATCGGAGTCCCTGTATATGTATCAATGTCAGAAACTGCAGCATCAGGTGGTTATTATATTTCAATGGCTGGAAAAAAAGTCTTTGCTAATAATGCAACTATTACAGGATCTATAGGTGTTGTCTCCATGCTTCCAAAAGCAGGTAATTTTCAGAATAAATATGGAATAACCTCTAATTCCATTACTAAAGGGAAATATGCTGATATTTATGATATCTTCACACCTCTTACACAGGAAAGCAGGAACAGAATATCCGAATCTATGAATGAAACATATAAGGAATTTAAGTCAAGGGTTTCAGAAAACAGACAAATTCCTGAGACAGTCTTAGAGAATTATGCCCAAGGAAAAATATGGCTAGGAGAAGAAGCCATAAGCATCAAACTGATCGATAATATAGCTTCTCTTGAAGAAACAGTAAGAATTCTTGCAAAGGATCTGTCTCTCGGAGACAACTATAATGTCAGAAGTATCTATTCTAAAAGAGATTTTTCAGAGACTTTAAAATTATTATCAAGCTATATCATTGAAAAAATGAAACTTACTTCTCAGCTGGAAATATTATATAAAAATGGACAGATAGTAAATGACTATAAATTAATCGAAAGCAATAAGAATAAGCCTATGTACTATCTTCCATATAAACTGGATCTATATTAATAAATAAAAAGACAGGATATCCCTAAACTGACTAAAATGATTTTCAGTTTTGGATATCCTGTTTCTTATTTTAGAAACAATTCTATCAGTTTTTCCGCTTCACCATTATCACTGTTCTTTCCAATTCTTTCAAAATTTTGCGGAAGAAGGTCGTTTAATCTTTTTATGGCATTACCCATAGCATAACCTTTTCCCATCTCCGTCAACAGTTCAAAGTCATTTTCACCATCACCAAAACTTACTGTGTCTTTTATATCTATCCCTTCCCTTTTTAGAAGGAATTTTGCAGCATTGGCTTTATTGGCAGTTTTATTAAAGACTTCCATGACTACTTCAGAAACAAAGGCTATTGTAACGTTATTTCCTGTTTTTTCCAATATTTCCTTTTCCAGTTCTATCAGTTCATCATGCTTCCCTACAAAGAAAAACTTCAGAATATCAAAGTCCTTTAACTTATCTTTTTCTATTTCTATAGCATCAATCTTTCTAAGTTCAGGGTGATTCTTCTTAACTTTTTCAAGAGTACCTTTTTCTATTATCCAGTCATCTCCTGAAAATACATTTAAAATTATGTCTTCTCCATATTTTGCATAGTCTATTCCAAATATAATGTCAACTTCTTTTTTGTTTACTTTATTCTCATATATTACTTCTCCATTCCTATCACATACCCTTGCTCCATTGGAAACAATCATCGGAATAGTCAGTCCCAAATCATCCATTACTGTTTTTGCCTGTTTATAGTTCCTTCCTGTAGCTATATAGAATTTTATTCCCTTATCGACTACCTTATTTACAGTTTCTACTGTAAAACCTGTAATTTTATGATTTTCATCAAGTAATGTCCCATCAAGATCACTTATAACTGCCTTATACATTTCCCACTCCTTTTGAAGATTATATTCTATAAAAATAACTTTGCCAGCTCATCAAAGAACTCTTCATCTGAAAAAGGCTTTGATAAAAAGCTTTTTGCTCCAGCTTCTTTAGCCATTTTAATATAATTCTGAAAAGTTATCATTGTGCTGCATATCATAATTTTAGCGTCAGGATCAAAATCTGTTATCAGCTGGGTTGCCTTTAACCCGTGTACTCTAGGCATATTTATATCCATAGTTACAACTTCAGGTCTTATTTTCTTGTACATTTCAAAAGCTTCAAAGCCGTCACCCGCTTCATACACTTCATAGCCCTGTTCCTCCAGCAGCTCTCTTATATCATCTCTTATATATGAAGCATCATCTACTACTAATGCCTTCTTTTTCATTCCTACCACCTTCCTGTCTTCTTGTACGATTCTAGCACATTTTTAAAAAAAAATAAATATCTTTATTTTTTTCATTTTTTATTATATAATTTAAACATACTTATATTAAATGAGGTGATAGAGAAATGGGTACTTTCCAAGATTATTTAAAATATGAGGATAATGGTGAATATAGTGAAAAGCAGATAAAAATAATAGACAGGATTATCCTTTCTGAAGAAACTATAAGAAAAATAAAATCTATCAGTAAAGAAATCAATATTTTAGCAATAGCACAGGTTTACTGCCCTGACTGTCGTGCAGTTATTCCTTTTCTTGAAAAATTTTCAGAATTAAATAGTAATATTAAAATAACTTATTCTAATAGGGATGAGAGCGGAGAACTGTTAAAATCAAAAACAGGATTTATAAAGATTCCTACTTTATTTTATAACGACGGTTCAAATTTAAATTTATTTCTGTTAGAGTTTCCTCAGACTGTCCTTGATGCTTTTTCTAAAAATCCTGACTGTTATGATGAAATAAAATATAACTTCAGAACTGGGAAATTTAATGCTGAAATAGAAAAAGAGCTCTCTGATTATTTAATTTCACTATAAATACAGGAAGGTGTATCAAATTACACCTTCTTTCTTACTTTAATATTAATACCTGAATTTCTTTTCCCGCCCTTTTTTCCATGTACCACTACTAATTTTTTCTTCTTGTACTCATTTATCTCAAGGAACAGGATATCCATATTATTCTTATATATATAGGAAAAAACATCATTTAATCTATAATCAGGTATAATCACAAAAAAATGACCATTATTTTTTAGAAGTCTTTTTATG
>CAYYAV010000175.1:0-4262 GCA_964469865.1 uncultured Fusobacteriales bacterium
GAAGGATAGGTATAGTTACAGCATTCTTTGATATAGGGTGAGGAGATATAGGTAATGAATTTCCGGGTTATCTGAAACGTACGAACAGCACTTATCTGGAGTATTTCAGTAATCTTGCCCTTCTTGAAAATAAGATGGTGATATTCACTTCAGAAGAATGGAAAGATAAGATACTTGAGATAAGGAAGGGGAAACCTACAGAAATTATTACGATAAATTTAAGAAAGAAGTTCAGGAAGCAGCTTTCTGTAATAGGAGAAATACAGAAAAACAGGAAATTTATAGAGAAAGTAAATAAGAATATGCTCGTAAACATAGAATACTGGTCTCCAGAATACGTCCTTATAACTAATCTGAAGGCATATTTTGTCAATTATGCAGTAAAAAGGAAAATGCTGACTGAAAATCTTGTTTCATGGGTAGATTTCGGATATGTAAGGGAAAAGGGAACCCTGAATAATGTGAAGTATTGGAAATACCCCTTTGATGAGCGGAAAATACATTTTTTTACTATAAAGAAGAGATATCCCCTAAGAAAGATAGAGGATGTCCACAATGCAATATTTAACAATACAGTTTTCATTATCGGAGGAGCCATTGTGGGGAGCCGGGAAAAGTGGAGGGAATTTTATAGGCTTCTGAGAGAAAGCCAGAATGAGCTGCTTAAGCAGGATATTGTCGATGATGACCAGGGCCTTTATATGATGAGCATATTTAAAAAGCCCGAAATGTTCAGACTGAATTATCTGGGGAAGGACAACTGGTTCGGTCTCTTTACGGAATATGGAGAAGCTTCTGAAAAGAATGTATTAAAAAAAATAAGTAAGATTTTTAAACTATGATATAGTAAAAAATACCATATGTTTAAGAATTCATGAAAAGAATCCATTTATATTACAGTCAGGTAATTGACTGGAAATTATAATAAAAAAAGTGTATAATAATGTTATTCAAAGGAAACTGATTTATAATGTATATACAAATTATTGTATAATAAATAATAACAGAAATTTTATTAATGAAGGGAGAAAAATATGAAAAATATAAAGAAAATATTATTATTTCTAGGAGCTGTCTCATTAATCATATACGGTAAGACAAATGCTGATAAGTTAAAGGATGGCAGCACTGGATCTGAAGTAAAGACGGTAATAGAAGAAAAAGAAACGGTAACAACATCTAAAAAAGAGGAAAATACACAACAGCAAGGAACATCGGAATCAGCAAAACCGGCTACAGGACAGACAGCTAAAGGGTCTGTAAGCGAAGAAAATAATACTGCAGTAACAACATCCAAAACAACATCTAAATCTAAAACTGTGATAAAAAAGCCTGTTTCAACAAAAGGCTCGGAAACAGTAAAAAAGGAAGCTTCGGAAGAGGCCGGTAAGGAAGAATTTAAACAGACTCAGGTTCAGACTGGGACACAGACAACAACAGAAGAAGGTGGTAAGGAAAAAGCGTCATCATCAAAATAATAATGATTTGAAGACATAAAAATATATGAGAGGTAACTGAAATGTCAAGGTTATATAAAGTTCAGACCAGATTCCTGTTTCATGCAAATATAAGAGTAAAGATACCGGTACATTATAATGATAATATATTTGATAGTCTATACAGTATATTGGAAGAAGTGGATAAAAACTATAACTCCTATTCGGAAAATTCATATATAGACAGGATAAATAAAAATAACGGAAATTTTACAGATGTAAATGATGAAACTATCGAAATACTGGAGAAAGTTATACACTATTCTAATAAATTAAATGGGGAATACGACATTACAATAATGCCTTTGTTAAAACTCTGGGGATTTTATAAAAATAATCCCCTTAAAATACCTTCTAGAGAAGAAATAGAAAAGGTAAAAGAGAAAGTTGACTATAAGAGAATAGAGATAGACAAGGAAAATAAGAGGGTCAGAATAGGAAAAGGACAGGAAATAATAACAGGTTCCTTTATGAAGGCCTATGCAGTAGAGAAAATGTGCATAAGAATGAAAGAAATTGGAATAACTGATGCAATAGTAAATGCAGGAGGAAGCAGTATTGTAGCAATAAATGATGACAAAAACATTAAATGGGGAATTATTGTAGAAGGAAACGGGAAAGACCTGTTTGATATAAATATAAGAAACGAATCCTATTCCACTTCTGACCAGTTTAATACATATCTTGAAATAGACGGGAAAAAATATGGGCATATATTGAGTGCCAGAACAGGATATCCGAGCCAGAACAGGCAGATAGGGATAGTAACGGGAAATGCCTTTGTAGGAGATGTAATTTCTACAGGTCTCTATAACCAGACACCTGAAGAATTTTTAAGAATAATGGAGGAAATTTCTTCAGAGATGAAGATAGAAGGATTTTTAATGGATAGGAACGGTAAGATTTTTTATTCTTCCGGGTTTTTAGAGTATATAGAAAAATAATAATTAAAATGGAGAGAATATGGCAAGTATAGTGCATGAGAAAATGAAAATTGAATCTATGAAACATATGACAAAGTTAAAAAAACTGGAGAAATTACCTGATCCAGAATATTTTTTTATTCCTTTAAGCCAGCATATAGGACAGGTTGCCAAAGAAACGGTAAAAAAGGGAGATTATGTCAGACAATACGAAAAAATAGGAGAAATTACAGGAAATATCTCTTCAAACATACATTCTCCCGTTTCAGGGTCAGTAGAAGACATCATCGAGAATCCACTTTCCAATGGAGTAAGGGTAAAAACGGTAAAGATAAAAAATGATTTTGAATATAATCAGATGGAACTTGAAAAAATAGATATATCCGATATCTGTAAGCTTCCTAAGAAAAAAATACTGGAAAAAATAAAGGAAGCCGGAATAGTCGGAGAGGGAGGAGCACAATTTCCTACATACGTAAAGTACAGTATCGGTGAAAAAAAAATAAGGACCCTTATCCTTAACGGAGCCGAATGTGAGCCATACCTGACATCAGATTATACTGTAATGAAAGAATATGCTGAAGAAATGTTTAACGGAATAAAGATAGTAGACAGGCTCCTTGATCCAGAAGAAATAGTTATAGGAATAGAGAATGAAAACAGAAATCTGGAAGATGTGCTTCTCCCTATAATAAAAAGGGACAAGCTGGAGAAAATAAGAATACAGATACTTCCTACCGCCTATCCTCAAGGGAGTGAATTGCAGCTTATAAAATCCGTTACAGGAAAGGAACTGAGGAAAGGATCTATTCCTGTAGATTCAGGCGTAATAGTTAGCAATGTCGGGACAATAAAGTCGGTATATTATGCTGTTTCAGAAGGAATACCCGTAACAGAAAGAGTTGTCACCATTTCAGGGGAGAAGTTAAATAAAATAGGGAACTATCTTCTAAAGATAGGAACACCGTTAAAACATATAACAGATAAGCTATCTCCTGCCAATGATTCAAAGATAGTGTTTGGCGGTCCTATGATGGGGACAGAGGTGGAGTTTATAGACAGGAACAAGACTGTACCTGTAATAAAAGGAACATCGGGAATACTGTTCCTGTCAAGGGAAATAGACAGTATCCAAAGGGAAAACTGTATTTCATGTGGAGCATGCGTGGATGTGTGTCCTATGGGACTGCTTCCACTATATTTTGAAAAATATTATAGTGATGGAAAAATAAAAAAACTTTTAAGACTTAATATAGAAAGCTGTATAGAATGTGGAGCGTGTGAATACGCATGTCCTTCGAGGGTGCCTCTGATATCAAGTATAAAAAACGGAAAAGCGGAAATACGTCAACTTGGAAAGGAAGGAGAGATCAGATAATGGAAAAGATATTGAATATGGATGTCAACAGAAATTACAGCCCCTATATAAGGGTTAAGGATACTGTGACAAAGGTAATGTCTGACGTAATTCTGGCACTGCTTCCTGCAATGGCAGTATCATATGCAGTATACGGGATAGCACCGGTTCTTGTTATTTTAACATCTATATTAGGTGCAGTAGTTTCAGAATGGATATTTTCTGCAATATTTTTTAAAAAATATAATTCAGTAAAAGATATGTCAGCGGTAGTTACAGGAATATTACTTGCATTGACTCTGGCTCCTTTCACTCCGCTGTATATAGTAGCATTTGGAGCTTCTGCAGGAGTGATATTTGGTAAGCTTATATATTCGGGTTTAGGGAAAAATATGTTCAATCCTGCAATAGTCGGAAGGGAATTTATGACGGGGTAAATTGTAAAATATATTTACCAAAACATGGATAAGAATTAGGAATAAAATA
>CAYYAV010000176.1:0-4254 GCA_964469865.1 uncultured Fusobacteriales bacterium
TTGAACCCATTCGGATACTGCTTTTCTACCTTTTTCAATACTACTTTTGACATATCTGCCCTCCTCAAAAGTTATTTTCTTTTCTTTTTCTTCTTTTATTTATTCTAGTTCTGATACAAGCTTTAATATTTTTTCATTAGTTTTCTTCAATTTTTCCTTTACTTCATTACATGTTATAGGAAGCATCGGTAATCTCGGAGTCCCTGTTTCTACTCCTCTTAAACTTAGTATGTATTTAGTTGCCCCGTATAATGACCCTACAGACAATAATGTCTTTATTATTTCGTTTACTTCATCTTGGAGCTTTCCTGCTTTTTCAAGCTGACTGTTTGCGATATATTTGTCAAGAGCTACAAATAATTCAGGCATTACACCATAAGTTCCCCCTATTCCTCCATCTGCACCTATTGCTCTTCCTGCAATAAATTGCTCATCCGGACCGTTAAATATTATAAAATCTTCTCCTCCTACTGCTTTAAACTGTTGTAACTCATAAGTACTTTCTGATGAACATTTTAACCCTATTACCTTTTCCTGTTTCGCCATTTCTTCAAACAGCTCTAAAGGCAAGTTAAACTTCGTCGTCTGCGGTATATGATAAATTATAAATGGTAAATCCGTACTGTCTATCATTCCCTGCCAGTGTGCCTTTACCATTTGAGGACTTAAGCCATAATATACTCCAGGAATGGAAGACACTGCATCTGCACCTACTTTTTCAGCATGTTTAGCCAATCTTACACTTTCAACAGTTGAATTTGCCCCTATATGTGCTATTATTATCATCTCCCCTTTCACTTCTTCCATCACTGCTTCTAATACAGCTTTTCTTTCCTCTTCGTTCTGAAGCAGGCCCTCTCCTGAGCTTCCTCCTACATATAGCCCTTTTATTCCTTTACCTACATAATACCTTGCAAGTTTTTTCACTCTTTCTCTATCTACATTTCCGTTATCATCATAGGCTGAATACATTGCCACATATACTCCTTTAAATTTTTCTACATTTTTTCCCATTTTTTCACCTTATACCTTTCTTTTTTATATCTGATGACATTTATTATCTATGCTTATTCAAAAAACCATACAGTGCTCCCAGCATTCCCGCATGGTTACCCTTCTGTGCCATTTTGATTACTGTCTTTTTAAATATATCCCCTATAAGTCCCCTGTCTACTTCCCTTCTTATTCTTTCCTCCAGGTATTCCTTCTGTTCTGCTATTCCTCCACCAATAACTATTATCTCCGGATTCAGTAGATATATTATATTCCTTATTCCTATCGAAAGATTTGTTATAACAGTGTCAATAGCCTCAATACAGTCTTTATCTCCCTGTTTTGCCAGTTCAAATATTCCAAGTCCTGTTAATCCGGCTACACCTTTTCCTTCCTTCTTTTCCTGAACCGTCTCTACTAATGATCTTGCTGAAGCTATATTCTGTATATGTTCACCATTTATTTCCATATATCCTATTTCTCCAGCAGTATATCCTGTTCCATTTAGAAGTTTTCCATTTAAAATTATGGCTCCTCCTATGCCAGTCCCTATTGTCATACAGACCATAGATTCAGCCCCTTTCCCGGCTCCTTTCCAGTACTCTCCCAATGCAGCACAGTTAACATCGTTTTCAACTTCACAGGGAATATTGAAGATTTTTTCTATTTCTTTCTTTATTTTTGTTCCTTTATATCCAGGTATTGTCGGGCCTGAAAAAATTATTTCACCTTTATCTGGATCTACAACTCCGGCTGAAGAAACACAAATTCCTTTTACTTTATAGTTTCTGTATTGTTCTATCAGATCTCCTGTAAGTTTCTTTATATCCTTGAGTATATGATTTCCATTTGAAGTAACCCTTGTTGGAATTGTTCCTCCGACAAAAATTTCCCCCTCCTTATTTAGAATGGCATATTTTATCGATGTTCCTCCTATATCTATACATATATAGTACATTACTTCTTCACATCCTGTCTATTATTAAATTTACCTATAATAAAAATTATAAGATTACACAGAATACTTGCCAAAACGGCAGGCATATAATTAAAATATAAAGCAAAACCCGTATTTTCAGTTCCAATCCTATATGCAGTAATTAATAGAATTACAGACACTGCATTTATTATAAGAGGAGGCATATAAAGCTTATCAAATACTCTATTCAGCATCATTGTCACTATTACGGAACCTATAATGAACATAATCCCATAATAGAATCCCCCTATAATCATTATTCTGAAATTTTCAAACATTTTCCTATCCTTTCATTATAACTGATTATCCTTTTACAGCTCCCATTGTAACTCCCTGTGTAAAATAATTCTGGAATATCAGGAATACTATTATCATCGGAAGTGATGCAAGCAGTGCTCCTGCCATGAGCAATCCGTAATTCAGAGAAAACTCAGCACTTTGTGCCATTGCAGCCACTCCCAGAGGAAGAGTCTTCATCTTCTCACTATTTGTAAAAATCAGCTGTGAAAAGTAGTCATTCCAGCTTGCTATAAATGTAAATATCGCCAATGCTCCTATTCCGGGCTTTATTATAGGAAGTACTATGTCTATGAATGTCCTGAGTTCTCCACAGCCATCTATACGTGCGGATTCCAGTAGTTCATTAGGAACAGACTGTGAAAACTGTTTCATCAGGAATACACCGAATGGCCATCCGACTGCAGGTAAAATCAATGCCCTGTATGTATCCACCCAACCTAGCTCTGTTACAAACCTTAACAAAGGAATCAGTATAACCTGTTTGGGAAGTGCCATAGCTGCAACGAATATTATAAATATTACATTTGCTCCTGGAAACCGTTTCTTAGCCAGGGCATATCCTGCAAGGGATGCAGTCCCACATGTGAGTACAGTTGTCATAAATGATACAAACACTGAATTGAAAAACCATCTTGTTGTAAGCGGAATTAATAGCTTATCAAAATTTTCTAATGTAGGTTTCATCGGAAACCATTCAGGAGGTATACTTATTGCAACTTCCTGTATTTTGAATGCCCCGGTTGCTATCCAGTAGAAAGGAAATATAAAAAATATTGTGAACATTATTAAAACTGTCATTGAAATTATTGAAAATATTGGACTTTTTCTATTTTTACCCATTTTTCCTCCTACTCTATATCCTTAGATAAAAATTTAAACTGCAATACTGAAATTATTCCTATTGTTATGGCAAGCAATACCCCCATGGCTGATGAAACTCCAAAACGTCCTTCCTTTATTGCAGTCTGATATACAAGATACATTACTGTTGTAGTTGCATAATTTGGACCACCATGAGTCAGCAGCTGTATCAGAGCGAATATCTGAAAGCTGTTTATAGTCGTTACAACTACTATATATAACGTAGTCGGTGTTATCAGAGGCCATGTGACGTTTCTGAAAGTCTGCCATTCATTAGCTCCATCTATTCTTGCTGCCTCCATAAGTTCTTTTGAAACATTTCCAAGTGCTGCTACATACAGTATTATAGGCTGCCCTACACTTGTCGTAATTAATATTGCAATTATTGCAAATATCGCCGTTTTTGGATTTCCAAGCCAGTCTATATTATCAGATGTCAGGCTCATCTTTTGAAATATATAATTCAGTATCCCAAATTTAGGATGATAAATCCAGTTCCATACTACAGTGACTGATACTACCGAAGATATTGCAGGAATATAAAAAACTCCTCTGAAAAATGACCTTACAGCTGCATTTTTTTCATAAATTACGTAAGCTACAAATATGGAAAACAGCACAACTGCCGGAAGTGCAACAAATGTTATAAATACAGTATTTATGGCAGATTTTACAAATATTTCATTTGAAAGCAGGTCTATATAGTGTTTAAATCCTACAAACGAGGTATTTCTTCCTCTGAACCTGTATAATGACAGATAGATCCCTTTTAGCATAGGATATAGGACAAAGCTTGAGAAAAATATGAATACTGGTAAAATAAAGAGATATGCACTATAATCTATTTTTTTCCAGTTCCATTTATATTTTTCCAGTATTTTATCTCCCATTTATCTTTCCTCCGTTCTAAAAGAGGGGATAAGAATCCCCCTCTTAACCATGTATTCTTTAAATTAAATTTTTATTTTTATCATGGCTATAATTATGAATAGATTATTTTGCATCTTTTATAGTCTTGTCTGCGTCCATTACAAACTTATCTAGTGCAGGTTTTGGAGCTATTTCTCCATTTAATACTGACTGAATCATGTTAAACCATAATGGCCTCATCTGTGCAAATC
>CAYYAV010000177.1:0-4254 GCA_964469865.1 uncultured Fusobacteriales bacterium
AAATGGTAATGACTAAAATTATTTCTAATAATTCTCCCTGGCTGATGGATATGGAAGAAGAAGAAGTACATACCATTGCCTTATCTCATGGAGAAGGAAGGATAGTTATTACTGAAGAAGAATATAAAAGGCTGTATAGGAATAATCAGATAGCTACAAAATATGTTGATTTTAATGGAAAACCAAGTATGGATATCCAGTTTAACCCTAATGGATCATATTATGCAATAGAAGGAATGCTGGCTCACAATGGAAGAATTTTTGGTAAAATGGGACATTCTGAAAGAACAGGAAGACATCTTTACAAAAATATTATCGGAAATACAGAACAGAATATATTCAGGAATGGAGTAAGATTCTTTTTATAGTTAAAATTAAACTACGGTTTCAATCATTTTGAGTAAAACCTAGTTTAAAAAATTGAGAAGACTTAACTTTATTAAATTAAAATGTACTCATTTGTAAAAAAATGAATTGGTAATAATTAAAGTACAAGATAAATAAAAACATAATATTCAAAAAAATAGGGTAGGAAAGGAATAAAAATGGAAGTAGCAATATTTTTTGGAAGTAAGTCAGATACTGATAAAATGAAAGGAGCAGCGAACTGCTTAAGAGAATTCGGGATTGAGTTTGAAGCATATGTTTTGTCAGCTCATAGAGTTCCTGAAAAATTGGAGGAAGTATTGGAAGATGTTCAAAAAAGAGGAGCAGAAGTTATTATTGCAGGAGCTGGACTTGCTGCACATTTACCGGGAGTAATTGCCTCTAAAACTATACTACCTGTTGTCGGAGTACCATTAAATGGTGCAATAGGAGGGCTTGATGCACTTTATTCAATCGTTCAGATGCCAAAGTCCATTCCTGTTGCAACTGTAGGAATTGATAATTCATATAATGCCGGTATGCTGGCAGTGCAGATTTTATCAATAAAATATCCTGAAATAAAAGAAAAACTGGAAACATTCAGAAAAGAGATGAAAATTAAGTTTATTACGGATAATGAGAAAAAAATTGAAATATAGTTGAAAGGTGAAAATAAAAAATGAAAAAAAGAGAACATATATATGAAGGAAAAGCAAAATCAATTTTTGCAACAGATAATGAAAACGAAATAATAATGTATTTTAAAGATGATACAACAGCATTTAATGGAGAAAAAAAGGATCAGCTAGAGGATAAAGGAATACTAAATAATAAAATTTCAACATTACTTTACGGATATTTAATAAAAAATGGAGTAAAAACTCACTGGATTGAAACGTTAAATGAAAGGGAACAGTTATGTAAAAAAGTTGAAATTGTACCATTGGAAGTAATTATTAGAAATAGGGCAACTGGAAGCTTTGTAAAAAGATACGGAGCAGAAGAAGGGAAAATATTTAAAAAGCCAACATTTGAATTATCATATAAAAATGATGACCTAGGGGATCCACTATTAAATGATGACCATGCATTAGCATTGGAATTGGTCACTGAAGAAGAACTAGCAAAAATAAAAGAGCAGACTTTTTTAATAAACGAGCTGTTATCTGAACTATTTGATAAGATGAATCTAATTTTAGTAGATTATAAGATAGAATTTGGAAGAGACAAAGATGGAAATATCTTATTAGCAGACGAAATAAGTCCAGATTCAATGAGACTATGGGATAAAGATACATTAAAAAAACTAGATAAAGATCGTTTCCGTCAGGGTTTAGGAGATGTAACGGGGGCTTATCGTGAAGTATTGAGACGTCTAGAAGAAGTTTTAGTATAAATTGGCATAATGACATTATTAAATATAATGAAGGAAGAATGGAGAAAATTTATGTTTAAAAGTTTAAATGAGGAATGTGGAGTTTTTGGAATATATGGACATTCTGAAGCAGTAAGAATCACTTATTACGGTCTACACAGTTTACAGCATAGAGGACAGGAGGCAGCAGGAATAGTAGTAAGTGACGGTATTTATATGAATGGATACCGTAAACAGGGGTTAGTATCTGAAGTATTTAATGATGATAGAATATTTAACCGTTTGCAAGGGAAAAGTGCAATAGGACATGTAAGATATGCAACTTCCGGAAATGGGAGCACACGTAACATTCAACCTTTTTTATTTCAATTTTTTGATGAAAGTGTTGCTCTGGCCCACAATGGAAATCTAATAAATGCCAAGTCATTAAAAAGAGAATTGGAAGAAAAAGGAGCAGTATTTCATTCTACGTCAGATACAGAAGTATTGATACATTTAATTAGAAGAAGCGAAAAAAAAGGATTTCTGGAACAGTTAAAGGAAGCATTATCTCAAATAAAAGGTGGGTTTTCATTTATTATCCAGACAAAAAACAGCATGTATGGAGCTGTAGATCCTTTTGAGTTTCGCCCTCTAATACTTGGAAAGTCTAAAAATGGGGCATATATTCTTGCCAGTGAAACTTGTGCATTGGATATTGTAGGTGCAGAGTTTATAAGAAATATCAGGGCTGGTGAAATTGCTGTTATTAATGAAGACGGGTATAGAATTGAAAAGTATACCCAGAAAACTTCAATAGCGATAGCAGCAATGGAATATGTATATTTTGCAAGGCCTGATTCGGATATCTCAGGAGTAAATGTTCATAAAGCCCGTAAAAGGAGCGGAAGAATATTGGCTAAAGAGGCACCGGTTCCCCATGCAGACATAGTTGTCGGAGTACCTAATTCATCATTATCTGCAGCAAGCGGATATGCAGAAGAAACTGGAAAACCTTATGAAATGGGACTTATTAAAAACCAATATATAGCCAGGACTTTTATTCAGCCAACTCAGGAATTACGTGAACAAGGTGTCAGAATGAAGTTATCAGCTGTAAAAAGTATTGTAAAAGATAAAATAGTTGTAATGATTGACGATTCTATAGTACGTGGGACGACTTCAAGCCATATAGTCCAGTTATTAAAGGAAGCTGGGGCAAAAGAAGTCCATGTACGTATTGCTTCACCAGAATTTCTATTTCCAATATTTTACGGAATTGATGTATCAAATTCATCTGAATTAATTTCAGCGAATAAAACGATAGAGGAAGTTCGTGAATATATAGGTGCTGATTCATTGGCATTTTTGAGTATAGATGGGTTAATTGAAGCGATAGGATTGAATTTTGATGCTCCTTATACAGGACTCTGTATAGAATGTTTTAATGGAGATTATCCTGCGGGACTGGGAGACTATGAGGAAGAATTTTATGCTTCACTTACTCCAATACAGAAAGAAGCATTAAAAAAACTAAAACAAAGATAGAAAGTAATTACAATAAAAAAGATACCGGAATAAAAGGAAAGTCAATAGAATTCATAAAATGGAAATTTTGAAAGCTTGTTAAATGCAGACAGGAGGAGAAAATGTCAATTTCTTATAAAGATTCGGGAGTAGATAAGGAAGAAGGATATAAAAGTGTAGAAAAAATAAAAAAAGGTGCCAAAAGTACATACAATGCCAATGTCATGAATGATCTGGGAAGCTTTGGAGCATTGTATAAGCTTGGAGATTATAAAAAACCGGTTTTAGTTTCAGGGACAGATGGAGTGGGAACAAAGTTGAAAGTTGCATTTGAAACGGGAGTTTACAATACTGTAGGAATTGACTGTGTTGCAATGTGTATAAATGATATTTTATGTCACGGAGCAAAACCATTATTTTTCTTAGACTATTTAGCTTGCGGTAAACTTGATTCAAATGTATCAGCTGAAATTGTAAGCGGAGTAGTAGAAGGATGCTTACAATCGGAAGCTGCTTTAATTGGAGGAGAAACAGCAGAAATGCCGGGATTCTATATTCCAGGCGAATATGATATTGCAGGTTTTGCAGTTGGAGCAGTTGAAGAGGAAAACATTGTAAATGGTTCAGATGTAAAGGAAAATGATATTTTAGTTGCTATATCTTCAAGTGGAGCACATAGTAACGGTTTTTCATTAATCAGAAAACTGTTTACTGATTTTAATGAAGTATATAATGGAAAGACAATAGGGGAGCATTTACTGACACCGACAAAAATTTATGTAAAACCGGTTCAGGCAGTAATGAAGGAAGTTAAAATTAATGGAATGGCACATATTACAGGTGGAGGACTAATTGAAAATGTACCAAGGACAATACCTGATGGACTTTGTGCTAATATCGATAAATCAAAGATTCAAATTCATGAATTATTTAAGCATGAAGCATTTTCAAGAGTTCCTGAAGATGAAATGTGGGGAACATTTAATATGGGTGTAGGTTTTGTACTG
>CAYYAV010000178.1:0-4194 GCA_964469865.1 uncultured Fusobacteriales bacterium
TCTGTTATCTACAAATCCGTCCCGTCTTTAAAACGGTCCTACTGGTCATCAAGTTAGCGCTTGGTGACCTTTTTCTATTTTTATTTTAGGCTTTTCAAGGAAAATTGTCAAGTCAACGTGATTCTTAGTCTTGCCGGCACTACTTATTCACCACCTGCTACTCACCATCTTCAAACCAGTAAAAATTCTCCGTCAGCTGTGACTGTTCAAAGATTTCCAGCATGGTTTCAAAGCCGTCAGCCAGCTGAACATTCTTCAAATCTGGACGGTCAATCCAGAAAACCTCGCCCTCATCAGAGGCCTGTATAGAGCCCGAGAAATGGCTGGTTTTGTAACAAAAGACCAGATAAAGATAATGGTCTGTTGGGTCGGTCCAGTTTTGGACGCCACACAGTTCAAGATTGGATATCGTCAAGCCCGTCTCTTCCTTGATTTCACGAACGACGGAGGAAATAATCGACTCATTAGGCTCGACATGTCCCCCAGGGAATGTAATCCCCGGCCACTTCTCTGACTTCCTATCCTGGACCAATACCCGCTGAACATCCGTAATCATACACATGTTGGTTAGGATAACCGACACATTTATTGATGCAACAATCCCTTATCTGCGTACCTGCAATCCACAGACTATTAATCATTTTTGTTATGCCACAATACTGGTTAAAAAAACTTATTGAATTAATTGCATTTATTCAGAGATATTTTTACAGTTAATTGTTCGAACTTTTTTGTCATAGTATGGTTGTATTCCAAATACATCTATTATAAAATGTGGAAATGCAGACAAAATAACCACTTGATTGGATGGTTCGATAAATTTTTTGTACTGATTTTCAAATATGGCTTGGGAATTAGAAATATTAGTTTGATCACAGACCAAATAAAATGAACAGTGAATAAAATACTGGACTAATTTCTCAATTTTTTCAACACTAAAAGTTGGATCATTATATCCATTAGAAGTTAATCCTATTGACTTTTTCTTAAATGTAGTACTGCTGCCGTTTTTCCCAACTTCATAAATATTAAACAAATGTAGCAAAACTTCATTTTCAGCCATAAACTCATCTTTAAAACACTTCAAAGCTTCAAACATAGGATAGCTAATCAATAGCTTCCCTTTTTCTGTTGACTCACTAAAAAAAGGAATAAGTTTATTCATTGAAGAATAAATGTTTTCATTTCGATTTTCATATTTGCAATAATAATGTGCATCTAAATCAAAAAATAGAAAAATATCAGAAAATTGCTCGTAATCATCCAACTGCTCATCATATTTAATTTTCTTTTCTTTTAATATCTCAATTAAAACAGGTATGGTTTCAAATTCATCTTCAGTCAATTGACTTGAAATTTTTTTATACAAATCATATATCAATGTACCGTAACTCTGTACAACAATAGGTGATACCTTATTTCCATTTTTTATCATTTGTTCATCATGGTATTTTATGAATTGTTTTAAATACTTAGGCTCAGAAACCGCACCTTCGACAATCAATAAAATCTTACTCATTTTCAAAACTCCCAGCTCGATACATCTTTTCGATGTTTTGAGCTTGACGAATTTCACGACCTGACCGCTCAGCAATATTAGCAATGTTATTATTTGAAATGGTAAAGTAACTATCTGGTCTTAAAATTGAGTTGGACATATTCGCCGTATTATGTGTTGTCAAAATAACTTGAGTAGGAGATTTTTTCAACTTTTCAATCAATTTTCTTGATACACCATGATGAAAATAAGAATCAAACTCATCAATAAACATAAATTGGATACCGTCTACCATTTGCATATACCACATGAAAAATAACGACAAAGCTATTGTTCCCTTTGACATAATACTAAAAAAATTGGCTTCTTTTCCTGAGGGGAATTTTGTAAAAATATATTTTGTATCGTCGATTTCTTTTTCAAATAAGTCATAGTCAATACCTAATTCAAAAAGAAATTCTTGATAATCTTTTACTTTATTTTTTTCAATAATTGTTGTTGCTATGCCACCATTGCCTGTCGTATAACCTTGATAATGATTACCATATATTGAATCAAAAGATAACATCGAGTCAACAAACTTAATAAATCTATTAAAAATATCATCTTTGGTCCCCTCAACATTATCCACACCAGTTGAATAGACATAAGCAAGTTTAACTAGGGATTGATCATTTCTTAATTTGTCAAAATTTATTTCACTACCATTTTTAAGATTTATACTTCTAAGCTGTCTCTCCTTGTCATACTGAATAATTAATTCACTATCTATAAATAATTCCTCATACACAATATCATCATAGCTTTTCTTAGAATATTTGTATTCTACAATATGATTACTGAAATTAAAAGTATATTCAAATTTAGCAACCTCTGGCACAGTTTCTAAGTTTAAAAAGTGTTTTTTATAATCATTACTATTTTTTTCATTGTCTGTAAGATGAGTGATAATGTCCATAATCGCTAAACCTAAATTAGATTTTCCTGACGCATTATCACCATATATTACTGCAGTAGTAAGTATATTATTTTTAACCACGCTATCATTAAACGAATAATTTCCAGACGTTAAGTCAAACTCAATTTTTGATGCAAAGTTTTTAAAACCCTCTACCTTAAATTTTTGTAGCATACTGTCCTCCTTATTCCCGTAAAAAAATTACGGCTAATACGATTATACGATAAATATATAATATGTGCAAGAATCAATATTCTGTCATTAAAAAAATTTATTATCATATCTAAAACTTGATTCTGTCATATGAAACCACTTGAGCTTTTGAGGTATAAATCAACTCTTATAAACTTACGAAATGTTTGAATAAGTATCAATCAATAATGTCTATCTTTAATAAAGATATTTTGACTAATCTTAAAAAATATAGGTAAGCAATAATATAGAGTTACTTTATAGCTGACTCTGGAAACATTGGTGTAAATCCGAAACATTCCTCCTCAATGACAAATTGTAGAACTCTCAAATCCTTGATTTAATAGCGTTTTAAGCACCTGTCATTATTATGACACAATCCCCTCCAGGAAATGTGATTCCCGGCCATTTCTTTGACTTTCTAACCTGGACCAATACCCGCTGACCATCCGTAATCATACACATGTTGGTCAGGATGACTTGTTCTGTTCTACTCATACTCCCTCACTTCAACAACTTGACATAATCACTCTTGGTTGCAAAAAGATGGCCAACTCGAACTTCATTTTTCACTACGCGATAAAGGGCAATGTAGTCTTTTCCAATGACATAGCCTCGGGTCAGATGTGGTGGGTCTATCTGCTTGCCAAAACGGTTATCGGCGTTAAAACCACGTTCAGGAAAAATTTGCAAACTCTCCAAGGCTTCGACAATCATGCTAATTCGTCTTTTGGCAGTTTCTTCTGAGAACTGTTCCGAGAAATAGGCATAAATAGTTGCCAATTCCTTCTCCATTGCTGGAGCAAGCATCTCTGGATAAGACTCAAATTCCATACTTCTCTTTGACACGCTCTAGACTGATCCCTTGACCTGCCTCAATCTCCTGCTGATTTTCCTGGATTTCCTTCTGTAACTGTAAAAACAACTCTTCTTCTGTCAGAATTGGAAACTCATTTTTTACAGCAATGTTTTGTAAGAAGAGATTGAAGCCAGCAGTCAAATCCAGCTGGTTCATAGCAAATACTTCCTTGCCTGTTTCCAATTCACTCATACTCCCCCATCGCCTCTTCCACCTCCGCCAAACTAATCCCAAACAGTTCCAAGCGTTTGAGCAGTTGTTTGCCATTGCAGTAGCCGATACGAAGCTTTTCACCCAGATATTCGCGGCGTTTGCGGCTGTCGCCGCCCATGAGGAGCCCTAGACGGATCAGGTCCTGCTGACTGATGTCAAAGTGGTTCTCGTCATCGTAATGGCCACGAACGCCTGCCAGGGCTTTTTCCAAGTCGGCGAAACTGGCGTGCTCAATCCCCAAGGACCGCCCCTTGGTTTTGGACTTGGGCTTGGCTTCGTCCCGCTGTAAGAAGGCGTGTTTGACTGTTGGGATGGCCTGCATAATGATTTTCCGGATCCGCTCGCCATTGTAGTCTGGGTCGGTGAAGACGATGACGCCCCGCAGCTTATGGAGTTTTTCGATGCGCTCCAAATCATCGTCTGAGATGGCCGAGCCTCTGGTTTCGTAGGTGTCCACCTCGTAAAAGCGTTTGA
>CAYYAV010000179.1:0-4191 GCA_964469865.1 uncultured Fusobacteriales bacterium
ATAATGACAAACTTATATTTTTTATCTACTATTTGCCAATTTATTCTATCCTGATGATGGGAAACATCAAGACCCTGTACTTTATAGATTCTTGCCAATATATCATTGTGATAGACGTATCCTGATAGTTCCAAATAAACTGCTATAATTCCAAAAAATATAAGAAAAAATAAAATTTTAAAAAATTTCTTCATTTTTTATTATCTCCTTATTTGTTACCAGCTTTCTTTTCTTCCTATTTTCCCAATTTATATTTAAACCATACTTAATCCTGTCTAATCCAATTTTATTTTAAAAAATCTTTTAAACTATTTAATAATTGTCATTCCACCCATATAAGGTATTAGTACTTCAGGTATTATTATACTTCCATCTTCCTGCTGATAGTTTTCCATTATGGCTACTACTGTCCTGCCCACAGCTAATCCTGATCCATTTAATGTATGGACAAAGTGGCTTTTTCCAGTTTCCTTATCCCTATATTTTATCATAGCTCTTCTTGCTTGAAAATCCTCAGTATTTGAACACGATGATATTTCCCTGTATTTTCCCTGACTCGGAACCCACACTTCCAGATCATAGGTTTTTGCTGAACCAAACGATATATCTCCACTACATAGTGCTATAACTCTGTATGGTAATTTTAGCTTCTGTAATATCATTTCAGCATTATTTACCATTTTTTCCAACTCTTCATAGGAACTATCCGGATGAGCTATCTTAACCATCTCTACTTTATTGAACTGATGAAGCCTTATCAAACCTTTCAAGTCTTTTCCACCAGACCCCGCCTCCTGTCTGAAACAGGCTGTGAATCCACAATAATATTTTGGAAGTTCATTTTCAGAAAGTATCTCTCCGTTATGCAGATTTGTCAATGTCACTTCAGCAGTAGGAATAAGATATAGTTCCTCCCCTTCTATTTTGTACATATCTTCTGAAAATTTTGGAAGCTGCCCTGTTCCAGTCATTATTTCCTTTTTTGCCAGCTGGGGAGTCAGTATCTCTTCATACCCATGTTCTGATATATGAGTATCTAACATAAAATTGATTAATGCCCTTTCTAATCTAGCTGCCGCATTCTTATAAACAACAAATCGTGAACCACTTAGCTTTGACCCTCTTTCAAAATCAAGAATATCAAGAGTACTTCCAAGTTCATCATGAGATTTAGGTTCAAAGCTGAATTTCTTCGGTTCACCCCATTTTCTTACTTCTACATTATCATCTTCTGATGCACCAATTGGAGTGGTTTCATGAAGTCTATTAGGTATAGTATAAGCAAAATTAAGCTGTTTTTCATCTATTTCTGACACTCTCTGGTCGAGTTCCTTTATTTTTAAGCTTACTTCCTGCATTCTTTTCAGTAATTCAGGTACTTCTCTTCCTTCTTTCTTATATTTTCCTATTAATGTGCTTGACTCATTCCTTTCTTTTTTCAGAGCCTCAACTTCTTGGAGAACGCTTCTTCTTTCCTCATCTAATTTCAGAAATCCATCCAAATCAAAATCACTGTTTCTATTCTTCAAATATTCCCTTACTTTATCAGCATTCTCTCTTATATATCTCATTTCCAACATATCTTTACTTCCTTTCTAAATATAATCCTTCTTATTTTAATCAGTTTTATTTTTAATATGTTACATCATCTGAAGACTACCATAAAGTTCTTTCATACTTTCACTCAATTTATTATAATCTTCATTGTCATTTCCTTCAAATTTTATCTTCCTGGTATTTACTATACTGTATTTTTTCACTATCTCTTCATAGTTTTCTTTGTATATCTTTTTGTAAAGCATACCCACTTTATTTTCTGAGAAATACTTCACACTGTTTTCATTTTCAAAGTCAATATACCCGGATTCTGATTTTGTAAAATAATTTATTATGTTTCTCACTATTTCATCTATCTGTACTCTATTACTATTAAAACTGTTTCCTTCTTTTTTTTCTATTGTATCTACTATTTTTTCTATAAAATACGTCTTTATAAACCTGTTTTCATCATAAGAGATTAGTGAAACACTATACAGTATTTTAAAAAACTCCCTTTTATCCCTATGAAGTAGTTCATTTCCCAGCTTTACAGCATGAGTTGAATCATTATTTAAAACCGATCGCCTAAAACTATCTATCAGATTTTCCTTTTTTATCTTGGACATTCTTTCTATCCGCCTGTCTTTTTCCGTAAATGTCTCTTCAAATTCTTTTTTTATAATATCTTCTATTTTTTCTTTCCTATTTTTATCCTTGACTTTAAAATAAATATATGCCAGTTCTATAATAAAGGATGGATCTCTTTTTATTATCCTATAGTTTTCATCTATAAGAAAATACTTTCTTTTTTCAAGGTTGTTCTTATAGTGAAGAATAAACTTTAAAATATCTGTAATTCCCTTGAAACTGGGAATTTTTTCCAACTTTTCTGTCTTTCTTCTCATTTTTTCCTCCTAAGTTATATAGCATATATTAAATTTTTAACTATTTCAAACTTCATTTTAAGAATTAATAATTTTTTTATTTTTTTATCAATCTTTACTATGTCCTTTTCTGTCGTAATGATATAATTAAAATTCTTTCCTTCTTTTTCTATATTAAGGATTTCATCCTCTGTATACTTATGATGATCTTCAAATTTTAATTCCTTTATACTTTTCGGATTAAGTTTTTCAATTGTCTTATAAAAAACTTCAGGATTGGCAATGGAAGAAAAAATAAGAACATTTTTATTTTCTATTTCTGATAACGGCTTTATTTCTTCATTGGTATCATAAAAACCTTCTTCCTTAAAAATTGCTATTAGTATCTTCTTCCCATATTTCTTAATCTTTTCTTCAATATCATTCAATTCCTTTTCAGTGACATAATTACTCTTTGATATAATAAGCATATCAGCTCTTTTAAGACTTTCAGGAGATTCTCTGAGTCTTCCTTTAGGAAGATATTCCTGCCCTCCAAATGGATTTGTGGCATCAATAAGAACTATATTCTTATCTTTTACCAATTTTCTATGTTGAAATCCGTCATCCATTACAATTACATCTACATTAAATTTTTCCTTTAGGAATTTTGCTCCTTCTACCCTATTCCTGGATACTACGACAGGTACTTTTAGATTTAGGGCATGAAGATATGCTTCATCTCCGCTTTGGGAAGGATTTGCCAAAATTTTGTTTTCATCTCTTACAAGGAAAGGATCCTTTTCCCTTTCACCTTTGTATCCCCTACTCAGTATTCCTGTTTTTTTGCCCTCTTTCATATATTTTTCAGCAAAATACTGTACAGCAGGTGTTTTACCTGAACCGCCAGCTACGATATTTCCTATACATATTATTTCTACACCATCTACCTTTATAGACTTTTTTATCTTCAGATCATATAGCCCATTTCTTATAAAAACTATAAATCCATATATTAAAGACAGTAACTTCATCATCTACTTAATTCCTCTATTCCCTGATTTTTATCTTTCACCCCGTTTTCAAGATTATTATATATCTCTTCCAGTCTTCTGAATCTATTCCTGATTCCAGATTTTGAAACCCCTACAAGATCTGCCAGTTCCTGAAGTGAAAGCTCTTCATTTTTTATTCTTAATTCTGCTGCTTCTCTTAGAACATCACTTAGCTTTGATAATCCAAGTTTTTCATCAATTGATTGAATCATTTTCAGCTGTTTTTCTGAAGTTGATATCTTTTTTGTCTCATTGGCAATTTCCCAGTTCATATTCCTATTTATTTTATTCCTTATTTCCTTATTTACTGTTACTTCTTCAAATTCAAAGAAAGAATTCAGCCCTCCAATCATAAATATAACATCAAGTATATCCTCAGAATTCCTTAAATACACTATATTTTTATTTTTCTTGTCTGAATGAAACACTTTCTTTCCCATATTTTTAAAAAGATAGTACAGAAAAGTCGCAGAATCTTCAGTATCTATAAAAAAATCGAGGGCATATCCCTTTTCAGGAGATTTTATATACCCGCAACTCATGAAGAACCCTCTTATTATTCCTGACAGTTCAGTTTCTGTCTTTTCCACAGAAAAGTTCTTATAAGAAAAAAAATCTTTCAATAATTTATTATATTCTTTTTTCTTATTATCTGTAGCTATAAGTAAAACTTCATATACCTTGTGGGTCCCCAACCTGTTACTAACAAGATATCTAAGTTGGATCTCAAGATC
>CAYYAV010000180.1:0-4183 GCA_964469865.1 uncultured Fusobacteriales bacterium
TCTTCATTTCAGATACTTCATTTTCCTTCCTTTTTGTAAAGTTCTGAAATTCTGCGAGTTTTCTTGTATAGGAGTTCTTCCATTCCTGGATTTCCAGTTCCAGCCTTACTATCTTTTCTTCACAGGTTTCTTCCTTTTTTTCTTCTACAGTGTTCTCAAATTCTGCATTCCTATTTTCTGTTTCACCTGCTACATCAGAATCTAAACTTTCTTTTTCTAATATTTCATTATTTTCTTTTTCTGACATTTCTTCCTACCTCATCTCCTTCATTTTTTATTTCTCTTCAGTATTTGCTGAACTTCTTCGGATACATATTCTACTAAGCCTACCGTCTTGGAATATTCCATTCTTTTTGGACCGATTACTCCCATTATCCCTTTCGCATCTCCCATAGTATATACTGAAAATACGAATGAAAAATCTTCCAATCCCTTAATATCAAGATCTTCTCCGAAAATAACATTCACTTCTCCGTCCTTATACTCATCTGTCCTGATGAACTGGGAAAATATCTGCTTCATTCCATCTGGATTGTTAAAAAATTTTATCCGGTCAATGACTTTAACCACATCTGAAATATTATTTTCGAGCAGCTTTGTCCCACCTTCAAAAAACAGCTTTCCTTCATCTATCACCTGATCATCATGGAAGTTTTCTGATTCAAATAATTCTGTATTTACAAAGAACTCCTTTAAGTCTGACAGGGTAAATACTCTGGAGCTTTCCTGTATCCTTTCATTTAAATATCTATTTATGCTCTCCACTTCTTCTTCAGATATAGGATTTTCCAAATAAATATTTAAATTTTTTGTTAAATGCGTATCCATAACCACTACTGCTAAAATAGATGTGTCATTAACATGCACCAGCCTGACCTTCCTTATTCCCTCCTGCCTTATTGCAGGTTCCAGTACAACTGCGGCATATTCTGTCATCATAGATAATAATCTTGTTGTTTCCTCGAATATCATATCTATCTGGTTCATCTTCTTATTATATGCCTCAACTATTTTTGCTTTAGTTTCTGTAGATATATCTCTTATTTTCATCAGTTCTTCAATATACAGCTTGTAAGCTTCACTTGTCGGAATCCTTCCAGAAGATGTGTGTGTCTTTACAATCAAGCCCTTATCCTCAATATCTGCCATTGTATTTCTTATTGTAGCTGAAGAGACCCCTATTTCATATTTTTTTTCAAGAGTTCTTGATCCTACACTTTCACCAAATTCTAGATAATGTTTGATAATGGCATTTAATATCAATTGCTCTCTGTCATTCATCAGTTTACACCTTCCTTTTATTAGCACTCATCACCAAAGAGTGCTAATTACAGATATAATATACTATACTTTTTTCTATTTGTCAACACTTTTTTAAAAAAATTTTAAATGAGTCATATGCCATTGCCAGACATCTTTCACATGAAGGATAAGAATAAATAAAATAAGGATTTGCCAAGGTCTACTATCAGAAATATTAACAAAATAAAAAAAAGCCGAATTTTGAAATTCGGCTGATTTTTTGTATAATGTATTTATGACACATATTATACAAAATAAACTGAAATATATTTTCAGTAACAATAATATTTTACTAAATTCCTTAAGGCGATAGCCACCTTGAATATATCAAGCTTTCCATTGATAAGTTTCTTGCTTGCAGGGATATTTCAAAAGGCTTTCTCAAGTTCAAATGTCCTCACTGCCCTATTACACACTTGTTCCCCATTACTTGTAAGTCTAAACTCTGTCCTTCTTGTGGTTACAAGTATTCTATGATATGGACTGAGAACTTTCAAGAACAAATTCTCAATATTGAACACCACCATGTCCTCTTTACTATCCCTGAAGAGTGTAGAATGTTTTTCTTTTATGACAGATCTCTTCTGTCAAAACTTTCTGCTGCTGTCAATCAGGTTTTCAAGTTCATTTTTCATAACGTCAGTAAAAAAAGAAAAAGAAAAAAGAATATTTCTGCGCATTCCAAGTATTACTTCAATAATTCCGATATTGTCTATTATGGCCTGATTTCTGTCATTCATACTTTTGGCAGGGACTTGAAGTGGAATCCTCATATTCATGCCATTGTTTCATTAGGTGTATTCAATAAAAATCTTAAATTCAAGAAAATGAGATATTTTAACATTGACACTATTGCTGGACAATGGGAACACCATGTCCTTAAAATTATTGAAAGTGGCAACTATCCTAATGACAGAATAAGGAAAGCTGCTAAAAATATTGTCACAAAACTTTATAGAAAAAACAGAAGGTTCTTCTTTAATGTCGGTAATGGTAACATCAACAGCACACAGGGTATAATTCAGATATCTCGGAAGATATCTGGCTCGCTCACCTATTGCCGAATACAAGATTACTGAAATTGATGATCATAATAATGTTACATTCTTTTTCAACGATCTAGCTAACAATAAAAAGAAAACTTACATTACAATGCCTGATGAAAAATTTATTTCTCATATTCTGATTCATCTGCCACCTAAAAATTTTAAAATGGTAAACAGGTACGGTTTCTATTCAAGGCATGTTTCTGATAAACTTAAACAGGCTACAGACTCTTTTAAGAAAAATATTGTCGTGTCAAAATATTCATTTTATCAGAGACAGATGTACATAACTTTCGGAATGAATCCCTTTTATTGTTCGACATGCAAGGTCAAAATGATTGTATGGGAATTTTATCATTACAGGTATCCACCTCTTAGAAAAGATTATTAATATTTTTTTAATCCAACTGTGTCGGATATTTTGTCGTACATATTTTTTCATAATTGTATAAAAGAGACTAACACCTTTTTTTTATAAAATTCATCTATTGCTACTTAAAAAATATAAATTTACTTTCCTTAAAAATACTGCTGCTTACATTTAATGAAGCTCCTGCTGAAAATGGGTTTGTAAATAATTCTCCATATGCTCCTACCATTCCGGCTCCAACACCTGCTAGTTGTGAACCGCTACTTATATACCCTTCTGTACTTCTTGAATTTACTACATTTTTTCCAGCTTCATAAAGGCTCACTGCTGAGCTTATTACAGGTATTCATGTTGTTAAGTCTTTATTTTATTTCTTCTCCTTCAAAATATTCATTTCTTTTATTTCTCCACTTTTTATTTTAACATACTACTATTGAATAAAACTCTCATAATATCTTTAATGATATATTTAAACCGGTGTTTAAATATATATTATTTTCGGTGTCTTTTAAAAATGCCTCCCACACAATTCCATTATTCAAATATAATGATAATTTTTTAGTCTTTACATCTTCGATATTCACTATTTCTCCATTTTCTATATTAAATATCTTTAAAAGGCCATTTTCTATATCATTATTTATTTCTTCATAATCAGAAAAATATACTTCTCTTGAAAGAGCTTTTTTGTAATCTTCTATTGTACTAAAATAATCTCGAAAATTACTTTGTATAAACCAACATAATATAATATCATTTATATTTATTTCTTTTATATATTTTTTTTCATCTTCAGAAATAAGTTTCATTATTTCAATTTGTGAAAACTCTAATGGTTCATATTGATAATCAATTCTATACGCTTCTTCTAAATAAGGAACTGTCATAAATTTTTCTTTACATTTTACTAAAATAGCAACATCATTTTTACTTTTAACTCCATAATTCAATTTTAATCCTATTATATCATTTTTTTTATGAAATATTAAATAAAACCAATTTCCATAGTGTATTATTTTTTCATTTTTCATTATTTGAATAAAAAAATCATATATATTCTCTGACCAAGTTATTATACTAAGTTTCATAATAAATCTCCTATTTTATTTCATTGTAGTTTGGAAGTTGATTTTTTATAGAATATCTATTCCAATCACTTAAAGGTAAAAAATTTTTATGAATAACATAATTACCATCCCTAATAGTTGTATGATACACTCCATCAACACCATTTATAGAACCTTTCATCATATACTCAATCCGTCCATCACTTCTTATCATAGATGTTCCATAATTTATCATATCTAAATCAAAATAAACAGGTGTTCTATGATATGGTACTATAGCTTTTTCTATCTTTGACTATAGACTAAGTCATAATTCGGTGATGGCAATAAATTTGTTCCAGCTGTCCTTCCTATCTGCAATAGTGCTGGATTTGCTACTGAACTATAACTTGAATACG
>CAYYAV010000181.1:0-4181 GCA_964469865.1 uncultured Fusobacteriales bacterium
ATGTATTAGGTGACAGTAATATATCAGAAGAAATGAATATTTATTTGAACACAATATTGAAGGACTACTCTTATTACATGCTTAAAATTTAGGAGGTTAATATGATTTTAATCGGAAATGGTAAGGTTTTTACAAGAAATGATGCTCAGCCTTATATAGAAAATGGAGCAGTTTTAATAGAAGGAAACCTTATAAAAGAGGTAGGAAAAACAGAAAAACTGAAGGTAAAGTATCCTACTGCAGAGTATAAGGATGCAAAGGGAAGACTGGTTATGCCGGGATTTGTAAATACTCATATGCATTATTACAGTACTTTTGCCAGAGGGATGTTCCTTGGAGGAAAACCTGCAACAATGTTCGGAGAAGTCTTAAGAAACTTGTGGTGGAGGCTAGATAGGACACTTAACCTGGAGGATGTAAAATATAGTGCCTTAATTCCTATGATAGAACAGATAAAATGTGGAGTTACAACAGTTATAGACCATCATGCCAGTGCCCATGCAGTAGAAGGAAGCCTTTTTAAGGTAGCAGAAGCTGCAAAAATAACAGGAATCAGAAGCAACCTCTGTTATGAAGTGTCTGACAGGGACGGGGAAGAAATAGCAGCTGCAGGGATAAAGGAAAATATAGATTTTATAAAATACTGTGATGCTGAAAATGACGATATGCTGAGAGGTCTTTTCGGATTACATGCATCCCTTACTATATCGGATAAGACACTTGATAAATGTCTGGAAGCTGTATCATCTGTGAATAAAGGGTTTCATGTACATTGTGCAGAAGGAATAGAAGATGTTGTTGATTCCCTTGAAAAATATAATCAGAGAGTAATAGAAAGATGGTATAACAGGGGAGTATTAAATGACAGGAGCATTGCTGTACATTGTATTAATGTCACTGAGGAAGAAATAGATATGTTGAAGGCAAGCAATGTTGCAGTTGTACATAATCCTGAATCTAACATGGGAAATGCCGTTGGGGTTACTCCGGTTCTCGATATGTTCAAGAAAGGAATTCCTGTAGGGTTAGGAACAGACGGATACACTCCTGATATGATGGAGTCGTATAAAGTAATGAATATAATTGCAAAACATGAAAAAAGGCTGCCAAGTGTAGGATGGATAGAAGCCCCTCAGATGGTATTCAGTAACAATCCTATGATAGCAAACAGATTTATGAAAAATGGTAAAGTAGGAATCTTGAAGGAAGGATATTATGCAGATATAGTAATAGTGGACTATAAAGCTCCTACACCTTTAAATGAAAGTAATATAAACGGACATTTGTTATTCGGGATAAGTGGAAGAAATGTTGACATAACGATAATTAATGGTAAAATAGTAATGGACGAAAGAATACTTATAGGTATAGATGAAGAAGAAATAACTTCAAAAAGTGTGGAATTAGCTCAAAAAGTATGGAGCAGGATATAGGAGAGGTTAATTCCAGAAGGAGCTAATAATGTATGAATTTATAATTAATGGTAAAAGATGTGGGACAGAAGCAAAAAAGAACCTTCTAACTTATTTAAGGGAAGATCTGGCGTTAACAGGGACTAAAAATGGATGTAGTGAAGGAGCATGTGGAACATGTACTGTAATAGTAGATGGAAAGGCTATAAAAGCATGTATATTGACTACAGAAAAAGTAAACGGGAAAACAATAATTACTATAGAAGGTCTTACCGAAAAAGAGGAGAAAATCTATTCATATGCTTTTTCAAGAGCAGGAGCTGTTCAATGTGGTTTCTGTATTCCTGGAATGGTGATGAGCAGCAAGGCACTTCTGGATAAAAATGACAATCCTACCATGGAGGAAGTAAAAATAGCATTAAAGGATAATATATGTAGGTGTACAGGGTACATCAAAATATTTGATGCAGTAATGCTCGCTGCAAGGATATTAAGGGAAGGTGGAGAGATTCCTGTAACAGAAAATAAAGGACTAATTGGTGAAAATCTGGAAAGAATAGATGCCAGGGAAAAAGTTCTGGGAACAGGGATGTATGCGGATGATATAAGAATAGAAAATATGGTGTATGCTTCATGTGTAAGACCTTCTTACCCTAGAATACTGGTGAAAAAGATAAATATAGATGCGGCTCTTAGTTATTCAGGTGTTATAGGTGTATTTACTAAAAAAAATCTTCCAGAGCTTAAAAATCTGGGACATTTAAAAAAGGACTGGCCCGCATTTATTGGAGAGGGAGAGATTACCCGTTATGTAGGTGATGCACTTGCAATGGTTATAGCAAAAGATGAAAAATCATTGGCAGCAGCAAAAAAACTTGTAGAAATAGAATACGAAATTTTGGAACCGGTTAGAAATCCTGAAGAAGCTTCAAAAGAAGGAGCACCTGAATTACATGAAGGCGGAAACCTTCTATTCAGACAGGAACTGCATCGTGGAAATCCTGAAGAAAAAATTAAGAATTCAAAATATGTAGTAGAAGAACATTTTTCTGTTCCTTTTACGGATCATGCATTTATGGAGCCGGAATGTGCCATAGCTATGCCTGATCCTGATGATGAAGAAGGACTTTTAATGTTTACAGGTTCCCAGAACATATACGATGAGCAGAGAGAAATATCTGTAATGCTTGGTGTAGAGCCTGAAAAACTTAAGATAAAGAGTATGCTTGTAGGTGGAGGCTTTGGTGGAAAAGAGGACATGTCCGTTCAGCATCATGCCGCTCTTGCAGCGTATATTATAAAAAAACCGGTTAAAGTAAGGTTTACAAGACAGGAAAGTATAAATATACATACTAAGAGGCATGCTATGGAAATGGATTTTACAGTAGGATGTGATGAAAATGGAATTATACAGGGGCTGATAGCAAAAATTGTATCAGATACAGGGGCTTACGCTTCCCTTGGAGGACCTGTTCTTCAGAGAGCGTGCACCCATGCAGGAGGACCATATAATTTTCAGGACATATATGTCGAAGGAAAGGCTTATTACACTAATAATCCACCAGCCGGAGCATATAGAGGGTTTGGAGTTACACAGTCATTATTTGCTATGGAATCATGTCTAAATAAATTAGCAGATATGGTAGGAATTTCCCATTGGGAAATAAGATACAGGAATGCCATAAAACCAGGAGATGTCCTTCCTAATGGTCAGATTGCTGATGAAAGTACAGCATATGTAGAAACATTGGAAGCTGTAAAAGAGGAATATGATAAGGCTAAATATGTAGGGATAGCTTCAGGAATAAAAAACAGCGGTTTAGGAGTTGGGATACCTGATACAGGAAGATGTAAAGCTTCTGTGGAAAATGGAAAGGTACATATAAGGACAGCTGCTGCATGTATCGGACAAGGACTATTGACAGTAATGCTTCAAATTGCGGTGGAAACCCTGAAAATAAGCCCTGATATGATTGTTATGGAGACTCCTGATACAACAAGAACTCCAAATTCAGGAACAACAACAGCATCAAGGCAGACATTGATTACGGGAGAAGCTGTAAGAAGAGTATCACAGCTTGTTAAAGATGATATCAATGCAGGAAAAACACTGGAGGAACTTGAAGGTAAAGAATATTATGCAGAATATATTGCAAAAACGGATCCAATGGGTTCTGATATTCCAAATCCTGTGAGTCATGTCGGATATGGCTATGCAACTCAGATAGTGATTCTGGATGATGAAGGAAAGTTAAAGAAAGTTGTAGCAGCTCATGATGTTGGAACTGCAATAAATCCTTTAAATGTTGAAGGACAGATAGAAGGTGGCGTTGTAATGTCATTAGGGTATGCACTTACAGAAGATTTTCCATTGAAAGATTCAGTTCCTAAAGTAAAATATGTTACTCTTGGGCTATTTAAGGCAGATAAAGTACCGGAAATTAAATCTATAATTGTAAAAAAAGATGCAAAAAATGAAATGGGATATGGAGCGAAAGGAGTAGGAGAAATAGCGAGTATTCCGACAGCTCCCGCAGTTCAAGATGCATATATGATGTATGACAGGAAATTTAGGACAAGACTTCCACTGGAAGAGACGCCGTACAGCAGGAAAATAAAAAAATAGGGAAAGACCTATTAAAAATATAAATATATATAACTAAAATAATTCTGAAACTTATTTCATAATATCACTTTATAAAATAAGTTTCAGTTATTTTTTTATTTAAAGTAAATTGCAATATTAAATGCGACATTTTTTTAAAATAT
>CAYYAV010000182.1:0-4151 GCA_964469865.1 uncultured Fusobacteriales bacterium
CGGTATTCAGCATGACCTACTTTTTGGTAACATATTCCAGATTCTTTTCAATATACCTTCTTTCATATTAATTCTCCTTATTCTGTATAATACTTCTATTATTAAAACATTAATTGAATAAACAATTTAGAAATACTAGAAAATCTACAGTAGTTAATGTTTACGAAATTTTTATAAAATTGTTTTATATAAAAATAAAATCACTGATCTTATGATAACCTGTTCCTGAAATCCTCGTATACAAAAGTTTTTATTACTTCTAGCCCTTTTTTTTCAGTATAGGCTGCTATTACCGGTAAATTTATTCCGTTAAAGGTATTAGTCTTTACCATACTGTAATGCCCCATATCAGTAAAGATAAGCTTATCTCCAGGTTTTACCGGTTCATCAAAGGAATAGTCTCCTATAATGTCTCCTGCAAGGCATGTCGGTCCGCCCAGCCTGTAAGTATATTTCTTTTCTCCAGGCATTCCTGAACCGAATATGAAAGGTCTGTATGGCATTTCTATCACATCAGGCATATGGCATGACGCAGAAGTATCCATTAAAAGTATCTCCATTTCATTTTCCATCACATCAAGTACTTCAGACACTAAAAATCCGGTATTTAAAGCCACAGCTTCCCCAGGTTCCAGATATACTTCCACATCATACTTTTCCTTTATATGATTTATACATCTGACAAGCCTTTCTATATCATAGTCTTCTCTTGTAATATGATGACCCCCTCCAAAATTTACCCATTTCATATCATATAGATATTTACCAAATTTTTCTTCAAACACTTTCAGGACATTTTCCAATGCATCGGAATTCTGCTCACAGAGTGCATGAAAATGGAGTCCCTTTATTCCTTTCAGCTCATCTCCTTTAAAATTTTTTATGGTCACTCCAAATCTAGAATATCTTCCAGAAGGGTTGTAAATCTCTGTCTCTACTTCAGAAAACTCCGGGTTTACTCTTATTCCACAACTTATTTTCTTACCCAGCTCTCTTTCCTTTTCATTGACTTTATCCTTAAACTTACTCCACTGCCTGAAAGAATTAAATACTATATGGTTTGTAACATCAAGTATTTCATCAATCTCATCATCTCTAAAGGCTGGATTGAAAATATGCGTTTCTATCTGTTTTTTTGTAAATTTCTTCTCCATTTCCTCGTATCCCAGCCTTGCTTCAAACAGTGAACTGGCTGTTGTCCCATCCAGATAATGACCTATTAACGGATAAAAATAGAACATTGAAAATCCTTTTTGTGCAAGTAATATTTTACAGCCCGTCCTATCTTTTACATCTTTTAAAATTTTCAAATTCCTTTTCAACAATCTCTCATCTACTATAAATGCCGGTGTAGGCAGATTACTTATATCCATATTTAAATATTTATTCTTATTCAATTTAATGTATCCTCCTGAGTCTATTTCCTTAAATGCTCCTCTAATCTATCCATCCTTATTTTTCTTTCAGATTTTGCTTTTTCAAGTTTCTCCCTCGTTTCTTCATTTTCCATTTCCCAATGGATAATAAGTGTCATGACAACCCTTAGGAGCACTACTGCAGATAAAATCAGTACTTCATTCCATGTTCTTATAACAACTGTTTTTAAAAGCTCTGAGGCTAACTTGAATTCCAGACTGAAAGTCAGTGCCTTGGCAAAATCAATCCTTATTTTAGAATCATACAGATCATATTTTGTCCTGACCAGTTTAAAAATAGCCTTTCCAGCTCCTATTGCAACTATTATTACTCCAATAAGCTCCAGCCCTCTGGCAATATAGGTTACCAGTAACTCTGTCATATGCTCCATATACATTATTTCATTTTCTCCTCATATAATATATTTGTAGTTTTTTTCATCAAGTAGAATTTTTATCCCGGTAAAATTTTTTGGTACTTTTTGAAAAATCAAAAAGTACCTTTCTTTATAAATAACTGGCTTTAAATTAATCTACCAAAACAGGGTTAAAGTCCTCCACCCAAGGAAGTCCAAATTTATTTAGTGCTTCCATAAATTTATCCGGATCCATTTCCTCTACATTATATACTCCCGGCTTTTTCCAGTCACCTGACAATACCAACGAAGCTCCTATCATTGCAGGAACTCCTGTAGTATAGGATATCGCCTGTGAACTTACTTCCTTATAACATTCTTCATGGTCACATACATTGTAGACATAATACGTCTTATCCTGACCGTCTTTCTTTCCTCTAAATATATTTCCTATATTTGTCTTACCTTTTGTTCTAGGACCCAGAGAAGCCGGATCAGGAAGTACCGCTTTCAAAAACTGTAGAGGTACTATCTTCTGACCTTCAAATTCAATTGGTTCAATCGATGTCATTCCTACATTTTCCAACACCTTCAAATGTGTCAGGTAACTCTGACCAAATGTCATAAAGAATCTTATCCTTTTAATCCCTTTTATGTTTAAGGCAAGTGACTCCAGCTCCTCATGATGTAGAAGATACATATCCTTTTCACCTATTTGACGGAAATTGTAAACTCTTTTTATTTCCATTGGTTCAGTTTCTACCCATTCTCCATTTTCCCAGTAACTTCCGTTAGCTGTAACTTCCCTTATATTTATTTCCGGATTGAAATTTGTTGCAAAAGGATATCCGTGATCTCCTGCATTGGCATCCAGTATATCTATATAATTTATTTCATCGAAATAGTGTTTCTGTGCATAAGCCGAAAATACTCCTGTCACCCCTGGATCAAACCCGCATCCCAGAATAGCTGTAATTCCCGCCTTCTCAAATTTTTCCCTGTAGGCCCACTGCCATTTATATTCAAATTTTGCCGTATCTAAAGGTTCATAGTTTGCCGTATCAAGATAATCTGTCTTCGTTTCAAGGCATGCATCCATTATAGCCAGATCCTGATATGGTAATGCTACATTTATTACTATATCAGGCTTGTATTCATTTATTAATGCCACCAGCTCAGGAACATTGTCTGCATCCACCTTTGCAGTAAGTATTTCTATCCTTCCGGCATACTTACTTTTTTCTATTGTCTCCTTTATAGCGTCACACTTTGACTTTGTCCTACTTGCAATCATGATTGAACTAAATACTTCCGAATTTTGTGCACATTTATGACATACTACATTTGATACTCCCCCGGCACCTATAATTAAAGCTTTTTTACCCATCTTATTTCCTCCTTAATAGTTTTTAATATTTTTATTGTTATTTAGTATACAGTTGCATATATTATAATTGAAGTAAATATATTAATATCTGATACTGAATGAATTAATTCATATCTACTATATTCATCCAACTCCCACTCATAATATTTTTTTATCTACAGTTAATGATAATCCTTCTTTTTTTTTAACCAAGAATTTTCCTTGATTATTTTTAAAAGAGAATTTTTCAATTTTTTTACTATTATTAGATATCTTATCTGCCTTTTAAAAATGAAGGCAGGTCTACCTTAAAAAGCCTTCTCTTCTTCTAAAATTATAAAAGGTACAATATTTTCTTTCAGACATTCTTTAAACATAATAAATCTTCCAACTCTACTTTCCTATCGTAAATTCATACAACCCCTTTTCTATCTCGTTATCTTTTTCATATAATAAAGTTTTTATAATCTTATTCATTTTTACTTCCTACTTTTTACTTATTTTCCTCGCCATAAAGCTAATCAGTGTCAGTACAATCATTCCTATAAAAATATTATAATACACTGTATAATCTTTCTTTTCAGATTTGGAAGTTTTTCTCACCTTATTTAATTTTTCAGTTGAAACTATTTCTCTTTCTTTTATCATATTGCTGAATTCTTCCAGATCATATTGAGGTTTGTAAAGTTTTTCATCTCCAAAAGTTATTCTATAGCTCTCTTTCTCTTCACCTTTAAATACAATCCTATCGGGAGTATAAATTCCCTTTATTCCTCTTATTTTTATAGGTTCATTGTCACCATTTCTTATTTCGATTATTACAGTATCAGTTTTGGGGACACTTTCAAGATTGACAGTAAGCTCTTTTTTCTCCCCCACTCTGGAAATAACTCCTTCATTATAATAGTTATCTTTTTCTCTCACTGAATAACTTCTTTTAAACTCGTCTTCCGTATCAATAACAATATTTTTTAAAGGAAGAAACTTACTTTTTATTTTCAGAATTGTATTTTT
>CAYYAV010000183.1:0-4148 GCA_964469865.1 uncultured Fusobacteriales bacterium
AAGTATATTATTATACTTAATATGCTGGAATATAGAGTAGAAAATGATAAAAATAATCCTATAATTATTCCAGATATCAGAAGAATCATACTCATTATAATATTCATTTCTGGGAATGAGGCTTTTATAAGAACTTTCATAAGATATGATACTGCTAATATACTATAGAAAATTACTGCTAACATAAAAAACGGAATAAATATCCTCAACCTGTTTCCCTTAGATAGATGGAGATTATATCTGAAGGCATCCAGCAAATCTATATCCCTTGTCATATATAATGTGGTAAGATAGAGTGTAAAATATAGTACTATTGCTAAAGAGATTACCATTATTATAGATGATATTATTATTTTTATTAATATTTCATCTCCTAATGTCCATAAAAATAATAAAAAAATCCCAATGGGAATTAGAACAAAAAAAATTACAAAAGAATACAAGATACTTTTTTGCCACATCCTACCATAGCTTATTTCTGTTTTTTCCTCTATGGTTTCCATAATTTTTTTTATGACAAAAAATGACAAGAAGGACGCTATAATATCAATCATTCTAGACAGATATGCCAAAGAGTCGGTATTCCTCTGACTAAACAATTTTGTTAATTCAGACAAGATGTTTAAAATAGTTATTGAAAATACCCATTTTTTTTCTTTTTTAAAAAAATATTTCAAAAAATCAAAGGCTTCATTAAAATATTCCTGTATTTCCATATATCTGTCTGCCAACTTCATTCTTAGCTTTTTCATAACTTCCTCCTCTTTGTTTTATATCTTGAGTATAGCACAGATATTTTCCATATTCAATAAAAAGAATCTTTCTTAATTTTATGTACATATAACCCAAAAGTTTTATACGCTGCTATTCATTACTGCTAAAATTAAAAGTCCAGACACAGTAATCTGGACTTGTATAATTTTCAGCTGTTAAGACTACTTTCAACTATTCTATAGTATTAAAAAGTTTTATTATATCAATATATTATCATATAACAGTATATAAATAAAATTTATTTTTTAAATAAGTCGCATATGTTTTATTTATAGTATTTTAATTATCAAATTTGCTGAAAAATCTTTTAAGCTTATCTTTAAATGTTTTTCCTTCCTTATAATTTTTCTGACCTAGTGATTCATCAAATTCTTCCAGTATTTTTTTCTGCTTTTCCGTTAAATTTGTAGGCGTCTCTATCTTAATTTCTATAATTTCAGAACCAGGTCTTCCGCCATAATTTATCCCTTTATCCTTTAGCCTGAAAACCTTTCCATTTTGAGTCCCTTCTGGAATTCTTATTTTTGTCTTTCCCTCAAGGGTAGGAACTTCTACTTCACCACCTAATATCGCTGTAGTCATACCGATAGGAACCTGACAGTAGATATCATTTCCATGTCTCTCAAAGATTTCATGTTTCTTGATATTTATATAGATATAAAGGTCTCCATAAATTCCTCCGTTTTCTCCTATATCTCCGCCATCTCTTATCACTAGCCTCTGCCCTGTTTCTACTCCTGATGGAATCCTCACTTTCCTTGTTACAGTTTCTCTCTCTGTTCCTGTTCCATTACATGTATGACATGCCTTTTCAGGAATCTTTCCTGTTCCATGGCAGGCATCACATTCTGTCATTACTGTCTGCATGCCGAATAATGTCCTCTGCTGTATCTGTATATGCCCTGAACCGTTACATTTGCTACATGTCTTCATATTATGTCCCGGTTCAGCTCCCGAGCCGTTACATGTCTTACATTTTCCTTTTCTTTTATATTTTATCTCTTTCTCCACACCTTTTGCTACTTCCTCAAGTGTCAGATCCATATTATATCTTAAGTCTGCTCCTTCGTTTACTCTTGGACCCTGATTTCTCCTGCTTCTTCCGCTTCCGAAAAAATCACCGAAAAGATCACCAAAATCAAAGCTTGTACCTTCCCCGAAGTCAAAACCTCCAAAACCGCCACCCTGACTGAATCCACCAAAACCTCCTTGACCACCATTTTCAAAAGCTGCATGTCCATACTGGTCATAAGCTGCTTTTTTCTGTGCATCAGACAAGATTTCATATGCTTCATTAATCTCTTTGAACTTATTCTCAGCATCCTTCTTTTCAGATTCAGATGAGTTGGAAAACTTGTCAGGATGATATTTCATAGCAGCTTTCCTATATGCTTTCTTTATCTCTGATTCGCTTGCACCCTTACTTACCCCAAGAACTTCATAATAATCTCTTTTTGCCATTTTTTCTCCCTATTCTTTTTTGGATATTAGTATTATACTAAATTTTTTATATAATTTCCATTACCCTATTTAAATATTACTCTATAATTCTGCTTTTATCTTAAATTTTGCAGTAAACTCACCATTTATATCCAGTTCTTCAATTCCCTTCTTATTTTCCAGATTTCCTGCAGTATCTTCAAAATCCGTTATCCCGTACCAGGGCTCCAGGCATATAAATGGAGCTTTAGGCTTACTCCAGAAAGCTATGAATGGAAACCCTTCAAAATCCATTTCCAATTTTTTTGAATTTTTCTTACATTTTATTGCTACTTTTTTTGATTTTATATTTTCAAATATTATTGCATCCTCATTAAATACATTAGTATTTATGTCTATCCTGTCTTCTCCGTCAAGAAAATAGTCAGCACTGTCTTTTCTTATTGCAAGCCCGTTTTCCATTAACGAAACTCTCCTTACTTTTTCATCCTTTTCCAGTTCCAGGTAATAGTCATCCAGGCTGATTTCATTATTTACTTTCAAAGCAAAAGCAGGATGTGCTCCTATAGAAAAATACATTTTACCTGAAGTCCTGTTTACGACATTATATTTCACTTCCAGAGTATCTTTATCTATTGTATAAGTTATATATAAATCAAATTCAAACGGATATTTTTTAAGAGTTTCTTCATTTGATGAAAACTTAAACTTCAGAGCATTTTCTGTCCTTTCAATCAGTTCAAATTCCTCTGTCCTTACAAATCCATGCCTTGTTGTAATAATGTATTCTTTCCCGTCATAAAAATATTTCTGTCCTTTAATTGTTCCTACAAACGGGAACAGTATAGGTGAACTTGCCCCCCAAATTTCAGGATTAGCTTCCCACATAAATTCTTCTCCATCTACTTTGTAGCTAAATAATTCTGCTCCTTTTGAGTATATACCAATTTCTATATTCCCTTTTTTCAAAATATTTTTCATAATATTTCCACCTTTTACTTTAATATAGAACCCATCTTTTAAAATGTACTCACGATAATTCTTAATTTATGAAAACGAACTGCTATTTTTATAAAAGAAGGAGAAATAATCCCTCCCCTTCTTTCTATCTTTTATTTCAATTTTCAATTAATCCACTATTTCTGCATCCTGAACATCATCTGCTGCTGAATTGCCTGCATCTCCTGTACTTTCTGTTCCCTGTTCAGCTTGTGCCTGTTGTGCTGTCTCCTGATATACCCTTGTTGCAAAACCTTGAGACACTTTAGATATTTCTTCTATTCCTTTTCTTATGGCATCTAAGTCATCTCCATCTTTAACTTTCTTAAGTTCTTCGATTGCTTTTTCTATGTCTTCCTTTTCTGTTCCTTGAAGCTTATCTTCATTTTCCTTTATAATATTCTCAGTTGCCATTACTAGCTGGTCTGCCTGGTTTCTAGCTTCTACCAGTTCTTTAAATTTAGCATCTTCAGCTTCATGTGCTTCCGCATCTTTCTTCATTTTTTCTATTTCCTCTTTAGAAAGATTTGAAGATCCTGAAATTGTTACCTGATTCTCTTTACCAGTTCCCAGATCCTTAGCAGAAACATGTACTATTCCGTTAGCATCAATATCAAATGTTACTTCTATCTGAGGTATTCCCCTTGGTGCAGCAGGAATTCCTTCCAGATTGAAATCTCCCAGTTTATGATTATCTGCAGCCTTTGCTCTTTCTCCCTGTAGCACTACTATTGAAACTGCCGGCTGATTATCTGCAGCTGTTGAGAACACCTGAGACTTCTTAACAGGTACAGTTGTATTTCTTTCAATTATTTTCGTAAACACTCCACCTAAAGTTTCAATTCCTAATGATAACGGAGTTACGTCTAATAACAGTACATCTTTAACATCTCCCATTAATACTCCACCTTGAATAGCTGCTCCTGCTGCAACAA
>CAYYAV010000184.1:0-4112 GCA_964469865.1 uncultured Fusobacteriales bacterium
GGAAAAAATAAGAAATCTATTAAATCACTTATTAAAAATTATAATAAGCCTGTCGTACTTTTTGACAGGGTATACGATGAACTATTCTGTGATATTGTTACAAACAATAATTTTGAAGCGGCTATGGAACTACTAGAAAAAATATCAGAATTCGGATATGAAAAAATTATATTTCTTTCAAAACCTACAAAAGAAATAAGCACAAGAACAGATCGGGAAAAAGCTGTTAATATTTTCTCTGAAAATAATGGAATTAGACTTGAAAAAATTATTTTAAAAGAGGAAAAAATTATATCTTTCAGGAAAAAAATTAGGGAAATAGTTGATATATCTATTGAAAATCAGGAGAAGATATGTTTCTTTGCTTTAAATGAAGAAATTCTTGAAGAGCTTATCCTTTCTTTCAGACATTCCGGTATTTCTATTACTAAAAATATTGGAATCATTTCATTTTCTAATGAAAAATTAGCTGAACTTATTACTCCTGGCATCACCTGTGCTGACCAAGAACCTTATTTAATGGGAATAGAATCTTTTAAGACTATACTTAACAGAATTAATAATTCAGAGGGAAAATTTGAACATAAAAAAATAAATTGTAGAATCTATATAAAAAATTCTACAATTTAATAAATATCTGCTATACGATTGGTTATATATCTGCTCTAAAATATCCTTCCAGTACTCCCAATATTTCTATATCTCTGCATTTTTCTACCGGTATAAGTCTAAAGTTTTCACTTTCACCGGGTATCTGTAAAACTAGTATCTTGTCTATATATCTGATTTTCATTAATGATATGTCTGTCTTATACTTTATGAGACAGACTTTTTTATGGAAACTGTCATAATCTATATTTCCTTCAGATATTCTTCTGAATAACAGGATATCTCCATTCAGATAATCAGGAATATAGTTTGTACAATATAATTTTACACTGAAAATTTCTTCTTCATTTCTGGACAGCTTAGGAAAATAAAATTTTTCCTCTTTTTCCTGATATTGAAATACACCGTTCGAATTAAAACTACCCAAAACACTTACTTCACTTTTTTCTATATGAAGCCCCTCTCCTCTAAAAAAAAGAAGTTCTTTTCTATATTTTTCAGGAAGTCTCCTAAATTCTTCGTATTCCTTTATTTTTTTTTTATCATCTTCACTTACATCAAATATGTCATAAAATTTCTCAAGAAAATTTTCAGATGGACCTTTTATATTATTCATTATATTATTTATATATTGAGGTGTTACTTCAATTCTCCTTCCCAGTTCTATCTGGGTCATTCCATATTTCATATATTTTTTCAGTATAGTTCCCGTTTTTTCCATATCTAACCTACTTTTTATTTAATTCCGACTCCTGCTTTTATCTGTAATTCACCTGATTTTGAACCTGTCTTACTATTTCTATAATATTCCCATTCATCTACTTCTGACCCATCCTTAAATCTGCAGATTCCATATTGTCCTCCACTTTCATCAGTCTTTACAATAGATTCTCCACCCTTCTTTACACAATATTCAGAAGCTGGATTTGCCATTCCTATATGTTTATCTTCCGATTGTTCTGTCATTGAACATGCAGTAGCAGCTCCTAGAACAGTTAATACTAATAATATTTTTTTCATCAGTTATTCTCCTTATTCTATTTAATATTTGATTAATTACTCAAGTATTATTATATAGAATTTATTTTTATTTTTTCTTTATTATATCTTATTTTATTATTTACAGATATGGGGGAAATCTGTCTTTAAAGCATTATAAATTCTTTTTAATGCTTCTTCTATCACATAATCAGGAGCTGCCAGATTCATTCTTTCAAATCCGTCTCCACCTTCTCCAAAAGTATAACCTTCACTCATAAAGACTTTTGCCCGTTCATTAAAAAAATTCTTAAGTTCTTCTTTCCTTAATCCTAGAACCCTGAAATCAATCCATTGCAGATAAGTCCCTTCTATTAACGGAGCTTTTATATTTATAAATTTCTCTTCAAAGAACTTGTTAACAGTTCTCTGATTCTTATCTATCAAAAGTACAAGCTGGTTAAACCAGTCTTCTGATTTGTTATATGCCAGTTCACATGCCTTATACCCTAGTGAAGCAAATACGTGAGAAGCTGATTTTCCCTGCTCTGTAGAGAATTTTTTTCTCAGATGGGCGTTTTTTATTATTATATTGGATATTCCGATTCCTGCCAGATTAAAACTCTTTGTCGGTGCTGTACATGTTACTGTTATTTCTGCCAGTTCTTCAGATAATGTCTGTAGTATGAAATGTTCCTTGCCGGGCATCAGTATATCACAATGAATTTCGTCAGAAACTATGATAATATTATTCTTCAATGCAATTTCTCCTATTTTTTCAAGCTCCTCTTTTTTCCATACTCTACCAATTGGATTGTGAGGACTACATAAAATAAGAAGTCTATTATTTTTTTCCTTTGACAGTTCTTCAAACTTTTTAAAATCAATCTCATAATATCCATCATTACTTATAAGTTCACATTCTACAAGTTTTCTTCCATTATCTTTTATGGCACTGTAAAAAGGGTAGTACACGGGAGTGAAAGTTATCACTCCCTCTCCTTCTTCTGTATAAGCTTTTACACAATCATAGATTGCTGAAACTACTCCAGGTGCAGTTACTATCCATTCTTTATTCAATTGAAAGTTATGTCTTCTTTTCATCCATCCTATTACAGCATTATAATAATTTTCATATGCCCCTGTATATCCGGGAATTGCTTCATCCAGATATTTTTTTATCCCTTCTGTTATTTCCGGAGCTATTTTTAGTTCCATATCTGCCACCGATAAAGGAATTATACCTTCTTCCATATGAGGATTGACCTTATACATCTGTTCCCATTTATATGAACCTTGCCCCTTTTTACTTATTGTTGTTTGAAAATCATATTCTTTTATCATTGTTTTATACCTTTCTGTTTTTCTGTTTCAGGATTCATATGATTATCCGTCTTCTTTTTTAGAATAATCCTGAAATTACTCCCTTTTCATCTATATCTATCAGTTCAGCAGATGGTTTTTTAGGCAGTCCCGGCATATCTATTATTTCTCCTGCCATTGCTACAAGGAATCCTGCTCCTGCTGAAAGCCTGATTTCATTTATTGTTACTTCAAATCCTTCAGGTCTTCCAAGTAATAAAGGATTATCTGATAATGATTTCTGAGTTTTTGAAATACATATAGGAAGCTTATCGTATCCTGTTTCCGTATATTTTTTTATATTATTTAATGCCTTAGACGTAAATTTTACACCGTCAGCTCCATATATTTCTTTTGCTATTCTTTCTATCTTTTCCTGTATTGTCATGTCTAAATTATATAACGGAGTAAACTTTTGTCCTGATCTTTCATTGTCTCCGATAGCCTCTATAACTTTCTCAACAAGTTCTTTTCCTCCTTCTCCGCCTTTTTCCCATATTTCGCAAAGTGCTACTTCAGTTCCAAGTTTATTACAGTATTCCCTTATTGTTTCAATTTCTATATCAGTATCAGTTATAAATTTATTTATTGCAACAACTACAGGAATATTGTATTTTTTCATATTTTCTATATGCTTTTCAAGGTTTACAAGTCCTTTCTTCAATGTTTCAATATTTTCCTTCTTCAGTTCCTTATCTCCACCATGATGTTTCAATGCTCTTACTGTAGCAACTATGACTATTACATTAGGATTTAGCTCTGCTTTTCTTGCCTTTATATCTAAAAATTTTTCTGCTCCCAGATCTGCTGCAAATCCTGCTTCAGTTACTACATAATCTGATAATTTAAGGGCCATTTTTGTTGCCAGTATGGAGTTGCATCCATGAGCAATATTTGCAAAAGGTCCTCCATGGATAAATACTGGTGTATTTTCCAAAGTCTGTACAAGATTAGGCTTTATTGCTTCCTTCAGGAGGGCTGCAACTGCTCCTTCTATTTTAAGATTCTTGACTTTCAGCATTTCCCCCTTCCTGTTATATCCGAATACAATCTGCCCTATTCTCTCCTTCAGATCCGTTATAGATGTTGCCAGACAGAATATAGCCATTATTTCAGATGCTACCGTTATCTGAAATGAAGATTGTCTCGGAATTCCATTAAGA
>CAYYAV010000185.1:0-513 GCA_964469865.1 uncultured Fusobacteriales bacterium
GCCCTGTATCTACAACCCGCTTTAGTAGAGGTGATGTCAGACTTGAGGATAGTTTCAGTATCAAAGCCTTATTTTATAAATGTTGAGAAAACAGTCCTGTATTGTAGTGAAGCAGCGAACCGTGTCAGGTTGGGAACGAAGCAGCACTAAGTTGTTTTCATTAGGTTTACAGGGTAGCTGTTTTTGAGTTTATAGAATGAGAAACCGATGGTGAGATTTTTTCGAGAGTCTGATGTATGACATTATAATCATTAGATGAATTGAAAATACTGCTGATATTGTTTTAATAAGTGATTTTTTACATCACTTTTTTTAATAGAATGGGGAATAAATATTATGGAAGTAATTCAATGTAATAATTTGAAAGAAAACCGGGATAAATTAATAGAGGTAAAGAATCTAGATCCTGAATTCAGCTATAATTTTAAAGATGACAGACTGTTTTTTCTTGTTTCAAAAAATAGGACATACGGATATTCTATAGTTGAATTAAAAGAAAATGCTGCTGAACTG
>CAYYAV010000185.1:523-838 GCA_964469865.1 uncultured Fusobacteriales bacterium
AATGGCTATGGAACTATATTATTGAAAAATATTATAAACTGGCTTATAAAAAATAGTTGTGATAAGATAGTTGTTAAAAATCATAAAAAGATGAATAACTTTCTAGAAAAGCAGAAATTTCTGAAAACGGAAAACGGTTATGAGCTCTCAAATCTTAGTGAATATAAAAAGCAGGAGAAGACATTCTTATTTATATCAGAAGTTGCTATTTTAGTAAATATAGTACTGGCTATATTGAAGATAGTATCAGGTAAAATCTTTAAAAGTGCTTCATTATCTGCCGATGGATTAAATTCTTTATCAGATCTTATAACT
>CAYYAV010000185.1:848-4105 GCA_964469865.1 uncultured Fusobacteriales bacterium
TATAACTAATGTCCTAGTGATATTAGGGTTAAAGGTAGGTTCAAATCCTGAAGATAAAGAACATCCTTTTGGTCATGGAAAGATTGAATCTGTATTCAGCGTAATAATTGGAACTTTTATAATGCTCACCGCTTTTAATATGATTCAGGACAATATCGGTAATATGTTAAACGGGCAGGATGTAAAAATATCACCTGTTATATTTACAGTAACAATAGTGGCATTAATAATAAAATTAATACAGTTTATTTTTATAAAATATAAGACCAGGAGATATAAAAGCATACTGATTAATTCTCTGATAAAAGACTATAAAGCTGATATAGTAATTACAGCTTCAGTAATTATAGGGCTCTTCCTTTCTCAAATAAATACAGTGTTTGATATTATAATAGGAATTTCAGTATCTCTTTATATTATGAAAGAGGGCTATGAGCTTATAAAGGAAAATTCCTTAATTTTACTTGATTCTCAAGACGAAGAGCTGCTGGAAAAAATAGAAGAAGATATTTCAGAATTTGAAGGAGTTGAAAATACACATGATTTCAGAATGACAACTTCAGGAAAAAACATATATATAACAGCAGATGTACGGGTGGACAAGAATATAACTGTAAACGAGGCTCATGACATTACGAACAGGATTTCAAAATCTATAAAACATAAATATAAAAATATAAAGAGAGTAACTCTCCATATCGAGCCTGTATACGAAATAGAGGGACAGGAATAAAAAAGTCAGATTTAAAATCTGACTTTTTTGATATAGTCTAAGGCTGCAATTTTGCCAATTCTTCCAGATCTATGTCTGCATCATAGTCGACATTGTCAAAATCAAATCCGTTAAGCTGCATGAATTCTTCCCTTGCACCGGCATAGTCACTTAATTCCTTGAAGTTTTCAGGAGTCACCTGATCCCACAATGCCTCAACTTCAGACTGTACATCCTCCCTCATTTCCCAGTTATCAGGTCTAAGTCTTCTTTGTTCATCAAATTCAGGCTTTCCACCATACATCATATCTTTAAGAAGCCTCTGTTTCTGTTCAATAGTCCCCTCATGAATGCCTTTTTCCTTCATGACCCTATAAAGAAGGGCAGCATAAAGTGGAAATATAGGTATAACAGCACTTGCCTTTGTCATTAGAGCCTTACTTAAAGATACATAGGCTTCTCCATCATATTTTTCCTTCAAGAAGTCGTTCAATACATCAGAAGTATGTTCCAAATCTCTTTTGGCAGCACCTATTGTTCCTTCCTTATATATTCCATAAGTAACTTTTGGTCCTAAATATGAATAGGCAACTGTCTTAAAGTTCTGAGTCAGGACACCGGCTTTATCTAAGGCTTCAATCCAAAGTTTCCAGTCTTCCCCGCCCATTACTTTTACAGTACTTGCGATTTCTTCAGGAGTTGCAACTCCCATGACAGTTTCTTCCATAATTTCCTTTTCCAGATTTATAGAAGGTCCTACAATCTCTTTTTCAGTAGATTTTAAGGCGGATCTGTACGTAATACCGTCAGCAGGATCAGTCCTTACCGCACTGGCCAGACTGTATATTAATAAATCAATTTTTCCACCGAATTCTTCTTTTATATATTTGATTACATCTTCCTTCATTTCATTTGAAAAGGCATCTCCCATGAAATTCTTTACTCCAAGCCCTTCCTCTTTAGCTGCTTCAGTAAAGGCAATAGTATTCCACCATCCGGCAGTTCCCACTCTTTTACCTTCGATACCTTTTTCAAAGGCTACACCGATTGTATCTGCCCCTGCACCGAAAGTGGCAGAAATTCTGGAAGCCAGTCCATATCCTGAAGATGATCCTATAATTAATACTTTTTTTGGTCCGTTGTATTTTCCTTGAGATTTTACATAGTCTATCTGTCTTTTTACAAATTCTTTTGCACCTAGAGGATGATTAGTCAATGCCAAACTTCCTTTTAATTTCGGTTTAATAACCATTATTTCCCTCCTAAAAATTATTCATATTAATGTAAATTATACAACAAATAGAAATATTTTACAAGTATAACAGTAGTCATTTTAGGTTTTTTTTAAATATCTGCTTAAATTTCAAAAAATAGATTATTATTAAATTAGCTAATTTATTGACATTTTACTAAAAATAAATTATAATTCAATAAGAACTTTAATTAAAATAATTAAAATTAAGAGAAAGCTGTGATAAAGATATGAAAAAAGTACAATTTATAATCATTTCTGTAATATTGTCCTTTGGACTGATAATTTCTTCTGCATTATTATCAAATGCTATAGATAAAAGCAACAAATCTGAAAAGGATATTTCGGTTAAAGGTGTTGCTGAGAAGAGGATAAAAGCCGATCGCGGAATTGTGAGTATAGTCTATTCAGTTAAAAATAACATTCTGGAAGAGGGAAGGACATCTATCCTTGAAAAAAGGGATGCAGCTGTAGAATTGATAAAGTCATTAGGATTAAGTGAGGAAGATTATAGAATAGAGAATCTAAAAATAAAACCTCAGTTTGTAAGTTCGACAAATAAAATTTTAAACTATGATTTGTCACAAACTATCAATATTTTTATGAAAGATGTTGATAAGTTAGATGAAATATATGAGAAGGTATCAGAACTGGAATTGAAATTCAATAATCTAAATGTGATAGAACCTGAATATTTTATTACAAATATTGATAAATATAAAAATGAACTATTAGTTGATGCAATAAAAAATGCAGAGTCACGGGTGTTTGAAATTTTAAAAGTCAATAATAATAAAACAGGAGATTTAAAAAAACTTATTCAAGGACAGTTTGAAATTCAAGATGATATAGAAAATATAGATGATATTAAAAAAAATAATATCAATCAAAAATTTAAAAAATTGAGAGTAGTTGTAACAGCAATCTATTCCATTGAAAAAATAAAATAAGATTAACATAGTAAATTAGGAGGAAAAAATGAAACCAGCAGCAGAATTAAGACAGGGAAGTACTTATAGAAAGGACAATATACCTTATATCATACTGAAGGCCGAAAGACACCAGTCTACATCAGGTAAAAGGCAAAGAGCCGCTGAAGTAAAATTTAAGACAAAGGAACTGATTTCAGGTAAGATACAGGAAATAACAGTATTGGCTACTGATCTTATGGATGATATAATTTTAGACAGAAACCAGATGCAGTTCCTATATGAGACTGACGGGGAATATAATTTTATGGATCAGGAATCTTTTGAACAGATAGCCTTATCCGCTGAAGATTTAGGAGATGCA
>CAYYAV010000186.1:0-4087 GCA_964469865.1 uncultured Fusobacteriales bacterium
TAAGTTATCAGTGGTAAAAAAAGAAGGAAGGCTTCATAATCTTGCCGAAGTTCTGAAAGAGCATCCGCTAAAAGGGACAATGGCTATAGGACATACAAGATGGGCAACTCATGGTAAGCCTTCTGATGAAAATTCACATCCTCATTATAATAAGGATAAGAGTCTGGTTGTAGTCCATAATGGAATTATCGAAAACTATCTTGAATTAAAGAAAGAATTGACAGCAAAAGGATATGAGTTCAGTTCAGAGACAGATACAGAAGTAGTAGCTCATCTGCTGAGTGAACTATATGAAGGAGATCTGCTTGAGGCTACAAGGAAGCTTCTGACTATTATTAAAGGAGCTTATGCCCTGGGAATAATGTCAGTAAATGAGCCTGATAGACTTATAGCGGTAAGAAAAGAGAGTCCTCTGATTGTAGGGATAGGGCAGGGAGAAAATTTTATAGCTTCTGATATTCCGGCAATTTTAAAATATACCAGGGATGTGTATCTAATTGAAAATAATGAGATAGTAGAATTGAAAAAAGATTCTGTAAGAATAATGACTGCTGAAGGAAAGGAAGTTGACAGGGAAATAACTCATATAGAATGGGATATGGAAGCAGCTTCTAAAGGCGGATATGAATATTTTATGGAAAAAGAAATCCATGAACAGCCTGAAGTCCTGATTGAAACATTAAACAGCAGGGTAGATGAAAATAATAATATTAATTTTAATGATGCAGGACTTACAGAGGAATATCTTGAAGGAATAGAAAGTATATATATTGTCGCATGCGGAACAGCATATCATGCAGGACTGGTAGGAAAATACATAATAGAAAAGAGGACAAGAATTAAAGTAGATGTTGAAATTGCTTCTGAATTCAGATATAGAAATCCTGTAATTGATAATAGGACAATGGTTATAGTGCTAAGCCAGTCAGGAGAAACCCTTGATACATTGGAAGCGATGAAGGAAGCAAAAAGGCATGGTGCAAAAGTAATAGCTATATCCAATGTAGTAGGTTCTTCCATAGCAAGAGAAGCAGATCATGTGATTTATACATGGGCAGGACCAGAAATTGCAGTTGCATCTACAAAAGCATATACAACTCAGATGGTTATCCTTTATCTCCTTGCTGCTGATATGGCTATGAAGTTTGGAAGAATGACAAGGGAAGAATATGAAAAAGACATAAAGTCCCTGTATAAGATAAAAAAAGGGATAAAGGAGGTGCTTACTTACTCTTCAAGAATAGAAGCTGTGGCAGAAAAGATAAAAGATCAGTCAAGTATGTTCTATTTGGGAAGAGGACTCGACTATGTCATAGCTGTAGAAGGGGCATTAAAATCCAAGGAAATTTCATATATTCATTCTGAAGCTTTTGCTTCAGGGGAGCTGAAACACGGAACTATTGCATTGATAGATGACGGAATTCCTGTAGTTATAAATGTTACTCAATCTGATCTGTTTGAAAAATCTGTTTCCAACATAAAGGAGGTTGCAGCAAGGGGAGCCTATGTTATCGCGATAGCTAAAGATGGAAATACACTGGTTGAAGAAGTAGCAGATGAAGTGTTCTATATTCCGGCAGTAGAAGATGACTATACAGGGTTCCTGACAATAATAATACATCAGTTATTAGCCTACTATCTTGCCAAATTAAAAGGGAATGATGTAGATAAACCTAGAAATCTTGCAAAATCAGTAACAGTGGAATAAATTTTTAAAAAGGTTTTAAATTTACATTATTATTATAATATGATAAAATAGAATAAATTAAATAAAAGAAGGAGAATAATATGAATTTTGATGATATGAAAAAAAATGCTGAAGAAACACTGAATAAGGTCGTTGATGGAGCAAAAGATCTGGCTGATAAAGCAGTAGATAAAGCAGAAGAGCTTGCAGGCAGTGAAACTGTAAAAAATATAAAGGAAGGTGCTGAAAGTACTTTTAATAAGGCAGTTGACGGAGCTAAGGACTTGGCAGGGAAGGTAGCTGAAAATGAAACTGTGAAAAATATGAAAGAAGGAGCAGAAGATGTCTTAAATAAGGCTGGAGATGTTGCAAAAGATCTGGCTGATAAAGCAGCTGACTTATTTAATAAGAAATAATACAGAAAAATGGACTTATGTCCATTTTTTTAATTTGTAAGGAATATAAATTTACCTTTTTTAAGTAGTTATAAAAATTAATTATGATTAAAATATTGATATATTTTAAAAAAGTCATCATCCTCTTTTGCTTTTAGATATAAAAAATGTATAAAAAAGCCCCATTTTTAAAATTTGGGGCAAACATAATGAAAAAGTGCAGATATTAATTGTATATGATATTGCATAAAAAGCCAAAGAGAAAAATATAGAAATAAAAAAAAAGACTCACAAAAGTCTTATTGATATTGCATATTTCGCATATAATATATGTAACTTTATGGTGCGAGTAGTGGGATTTGAACCCACACGGACTTAGTCCACTGCTCCCTGAAAACAGCGTGTCTACCATTCCACCACACTCGCATAGAAGTATTCTACTACATTTTAAAAAATATTTCAATCATTTTTTTTATTTATTGACAAAATATACAATCTGTTGTAAAATCAGCTTAAAAATAGGAGAGAAGGTATAAATGATGAAATTAAAAGAGAATGAAGAAAATGATAGGATAAGAAATAGTGTTGATGAATTCTATAGAAAAATTTCAACAAATGAATATAAAACTGAAATTTCTCCTGAAGAAGTAAGTAGTTCACTGGGATATAGTGAAGAAATGATGAGACAACTGCCTAAAGGATCAGATATGGGGCTTTCGTGTGGGAATCCTCTTGAAAATCTGGAATTAGGGGTAGGGGAGACTCTTATAGATCTGGGATGCGGTGCAGGTAAAGATCTGTTTTTGACTAGGATGAAGTATCCTTTTTCAGGAACTCTTTATGGAATGGACAGGCTATCAGAAATGATATCCAAAGCTGAAAGAATGAGAGATATGAAAAAATTTGAAAATATAGAATTCAGACAGGGAACACTTACGTCTATGCCTTTTGAATCAGGGAGTATAGATAAAGCGATAAGTAACTGTGTTATTAATCTTGAACCTGAAAAACAGCATGTATATAACGAACTTTATAGGATATTGAAACCGGGAGGTAAATTCTATATTTCAGATATTATGCTTAAAAGAGACTTGCCAGAAGAATGGAAAAAGTCAGAAAAAATGCATAATACTTGAGTAGGTGGTGCACTTCAGGTGGAAGAATTAGAAAAGATAATAAAAAAAGCAGGGTTTAAGAATATAATAATCTTAAAAGATGAAGTTACAGATGCCTATGCTGTTAAATGGGGTTATGGTATGGAAATAAAGGAATATATTCAGAGAGGCATGATAATGGGAGAGAAATAACATACAAAAATGGCTGCTTTGAAAAAGTTTCTTAGTTATATGTATAGATTTAATTATAGTTAGGGTCAGCCAATTTTGGCTGACTCTGGTTCTTAAAATAAATTTAAAATCAATATAATTATATATTCTAACGTAATTATAGTGAAGGATTTAAAAAATATGTCATATGTGATACTATTATTGTAGAAATAGTAGTTTATATCTGGGAGATGATTAGTATGAAATATGTTGATATAGGAAAAATAGGATTTAAAGGACCTGAAATAATATTAGGGTGTATGAGGATAGACAAAGTACCGTATAAAGAAGCCGAAAAGGCGGTAACGGTTTCGCTGGAAAAGGGGATAAATTTTTTTGATCACGCTGATATATATGGAAAGGGAGCTTCTGAGGAAATATTTGGAAAAATATTGAAAAATGGGAATATAAGTAGGGAAGAAATTATAATTCAGACAAAATGCGGAATAAGGAGCGGATTTTTTGATTTTTCTAAGGAACATATAATAGAATCCCTTAATCAGAGCTTAAAAAGGTTAAATGTCGAGTATGTGGATACCCTTCTCCTTCATAGACCGGATGTACTAGTAGAACCTGAAGAAGTGTCAGAAGCCTTTAATATCCTTTATAAGGAAGGAAAGGTAAAATATTTTGGAGTGAGCAATCATACTCCCGGACAAATTGAGCTGCTTCAGAAATAT
>CAYYAV010000187.1:0-4047 GCA_964469865.1 uncultured Fusobacteriales bacterium
GCCACCTTATCCTTATCAGCTTCTTCATTATTTTCATCTATGCTCCTTTCATCAGGTCTTATTTTCCCTAATTATACCTTATTTAATGAAAAAAAGCAATTTTACGTAATAATTCCTAAAACTATTATTTTTAAAGGGGTTTACTATATTTTTCCTAAAAAATTTTTTTAATATTTTTCATATTTTTTAATATCTTTCGGAACAGTCCTTATTTACTCTTCCTATCAACTTCCATGGAAGTTTCCACATTCTTGTAGTAATTTTCTACCAGAAGGGAAGTGTAAAGTATATCCAGGACATAGTTGATACCTGTAAATGCAGAAAGCATTTCGAAACTCAATATATAATTAGGAGCATGGATTTCTATATATTCTGAACAGGCCTTACTTATATCTTCAGATATCCCGTTTCCTATTCCTATTATATATACCCCTCTTTCCTTTAAATATTTTGCTATCTTTATCATGTAAGGATTATTTCCTGACAGGGATATTATAATTGCCATGTCTTCCTTGCCTTTCCGTGTTGCAACTACATAATGTTCATTAATTCCGTCATGAGCTTCACTTTCTATTCCCAGGGTCATGAACTTGAAAGAAGTCAGTTTTGCTATGGTATGACTTATACCTACCCCGTATATTTCAATTTTCCTGGTTTTTTTAAGTTTCCCTATAATCTTTTTCATGACAACAGGATCAAGATTAAGTCTTGTATCTCCTATTACCCTTTCGTACAATGTAGGTATTATTGAGATAATTTCTTCATAAGAAGTCTTGGCACTGACCGGTTCCTCACTTAGTAATCCCTGTATCTTATACATTTCATTTAATTCCCGGTCTACTTGACGCTGCAGATCCCTATAACCGTCAACATTCAGCTTCTTGCATAGCCTTATTACAGAAGCTTTACTTGTAAAAGATTTCCTTGCCAGATTTTCTGCAGAAAGGGACTGGATCTCATTCAGATTTTTCAATATAAAGTCTGCTATAATCATTTCACTGTTAGTAAAATTTTCTTTAGATTCGAGTTTTCTAATAATCATATTCTCCTCTCAGTTCTTGTATGCTTACATGCCTTTACTTAAAATTTTTTCTATCATTCTTATTCCGGGGTCTATTATTTCCATATATGTCAACAATTTTTCCAGTTCTTCCTTTATATATGGAAAATGTGTACATCCCAGAATTACCGCTTCTGAACCTGCCGACTTAAAATATTCTGAAAGTCCTGAAAAATTGAACTTTTCCGCAATTTCACATGGTTCTGTTCCTTTTTCTATTTCCTTTACCATTTCAAGTAAAGTTACCCCTATAATCTTCACGTCCCTATTTTTTAAGAAGATTGTTTTTTCTATCCCTGCCAGGCCCTGGGCATTAGCAGAAATTACAGCAATATTTCTATATTTTGCTACTATTTCTCCATAGATTTCCATAGGAGTTATTATCCTTATATCCCTTTTCTTTGATATTTTCTTAAAATCTACCGCTCCGCTTAAAGAATTACAGTATACGAAAAGTATATTACAATCCTGTTCCTTTATACTGTCTATATGTCTATCTATGACCATTTCCTTATATGCTGTATCCGATACTTGAAAGACTGTCTGCTCTGAAGGCGTTTCAGATATGGGGATTCCTATTATTTCATTAAAATTATTGTTATAAAGCAGTGAAACGCCCATTTTTGTATCAACGGGCGTTCCTGCCATTACTGCTATTTTCAAATTTTCCTTCTCCTATTTCAATTTAAAGTTCTTCTCCGTTACTCTCAATTACCTTTTTATACCAATAGAAGCTGTCTTTCCTGCTTCTGTCAAGTGTCCCTTTCCCTTCATTATCCTTATCAACATAGATAAATCCATAACGTTTCTTCATCTCCCCTGTTGTAAAGGATACAAGGTCTATACATCCCCAAGGTGTATATCCTATGAGATCCACACCATCTATTTCTATTGCTTTCTGCATTTCAGATATATGATTCCTGAGATAGTCAATCCTATAACCGTCATGTACTTCTCCTTTTTCATCCTTGACATCTATTGCTCCAAAACCATTTTCTACGATAAACAGAGGTTTGTTATATCTTTCATACAGTATATTCAATGCATATCTGAGTCCCACAGGATCTATAGGCCATCCCCAGTCTGATACCTTTATATAGGGATTTACAACACTTCCTACAAGTTCATCCCCGGTCTTTACATCTCTTTTGTCAGCTTTTTCTACTGTAGACATATAATAACTGAATCCTATATAGTCAACCGTTCCTTCTTTAAGATCTATTATATCCTGTGAATCTATATGTATATTAAACCCTTTTCTTTCCCACATCTTCTTAGTATAAGAAGGATATTCGCCTCTTACATGTACATCCGTAAAATGCCATCTTCTGTGCATTTCTTCCACTGACTTCATCATATCATCAGGATTACATGAATAAGGGTAGATTGGTACAAAGGAAACCATACATCCAATTTTAAAATCTGGATTTATTTTTTTACCTGCCCTGACTGCCCTTGCACTGGCAACAAGTTCATTATGTACAACCTGATACATTGTTTCTTCCCTATTTTCATTTTCATTATAAAGAACTCCTGAACATGTGAAGGAGAAGATATCCACATCAAGGTTTGATGCCTGGTTATTTATTTCATTGAAAGTCATCCAGTACTTTACCTTATTCTTATATCTCTCAAATACTGTTACTGCAAATTTTTCAAATAGGTCTATTACTTTCCTGTTCCTGAATCCTCCATAATTTTTCACTATATTATATGGAATTTCAAAATGTGATAAAGTTATGACAGGTTCAATACCATATTTTAAAAGTTCATCAAACAGGTCATCATAGAACTGAAGTCCTGCTTCATTAGGAGTCTCGTCATCTCCATTTGGAAATATCCTTGTCCACCCTATGGAAGTCCTGAAACATTTAAATCCCATCTCCGCAAATAATGCCACATCTTCCTTATATCTATGATAGAAGTCTATAGCTTCATGGTTGGGGTAGTTTTTCCCCTCTATAACACCGTCTGTAATTTCCCTTGGAACACCATGTGCCCCCGCTGTCATAACATCTGCTGTACTGAGACCTTTTCCTCCTTCGTTCCATCCGCCTTCCAGCTGATGGGCTGCCACAGCACCTCCCCATAGGAATCCTACTGGAAATTTTTTATTTGCCATTTTCCCTCCTTGATTTTTATCATTTATTTAAATCTGTATCCTAAAACCTAGATTCTACTAAAACTTTTTCAAATTTTCCACTCCGAATCTCCATTCAGGAGTATTCAGTATATCCGTCCCTTTCAACGAATACCATACCCCCATACTTACATCATTAGGATTTAAAAGGATCTGGGTCTGCTGTGCCGGCATATATGACTGGGCCAACATGAATATCTTCTCCCCTTTATCATTTTCAGCCATATCCACTATAATCACTGCATGCCCAGGACTTCCTCCTTTTATAAAGACATCACCTATTTTTATACTGTCCAAAGTCTGAGGCTTCATTTCCTTTTCCATGGACAATGTTCCTGCATACCCGAATACAATATTCATAAAATTACGAAAATCCTTATAAGTATTTGAAGGCCCGGTCTTTTTATAATATGATCCTTTTCCATCAGGATTTATCCTATATCCCTGTATCCATTTGGAGTACCGGGCATTAAATCCTGAAACAAAGTTAAAACTTATCTTATCATATTCTTTCTTCTGATAGAAGTATTCTGCCCTCAGAAGCATTATAGCATCAGCACATTGGTGTAAATCTCTGTCTCCTATCTGTACATCTACTACACTATCATATATCCCTTCACTTCTTTTAATCCTTCCATCAAAATAAAGTACTTTCTCTCCATATGGTTTCAGCTTCTGATTTCTTAGAAAATGGGCAAAACTTCCATCTTCCACTGAGATCCGTTTATATCCGGATGGTACATTGTACCTTGTTTCTACTGTCATTCCTTCAGGGTTTACCTGTTTTCCATTTTTTCCTGCCGAGATATCAGTAAGGAGATCGGAAGAGCGTCGTGTAGGGAAAGAG
>CAYYAV010000188.1:0-4032 GCA_964469865.1 uncultured Fusobacteriales bacterium
GAGGAGTTATCTGGCTATGAAGTATCTGTATCTCATATTTCCTTAAATATCTGATTTTTTTTATCATGTCGTTGAAATACTCTACTAGTATCTTGATTTCATAATTTGTCTTTTCACCAAGTTCAAATTCATTTAAGCTATTTTCAAAATTCTGCATATGATTCTTGAGTTTAATCATGGGATTAAGCATTTTAGTAATTACTAAAAATGTTACCAGTGATGTAAACATAAATGAAATAAGGAAAATTGCAACTATAACATTAGCAAACTTTTTTTTTAGGATGACAAGACTGTCTGTATTGGCAATACTAATCAGCTTCCAGTTACTGTTTTCTATATCAGTTTCTATTATGGAAAGATCCTTGCTTCTATTTAAAGAGAATTTTTCTAGGCAATTTCTTTTGATAAAGCAGTCCGTATCTTTGTAATAGATAATATTATTTTTGTCATCAATTATAATGCTTTCATTTTGGCTATCTGGAGACACCATATCCAAATATTGATTAAAAATATCATATTTTATATCAAGGACAATAACTCCGAGATTTTTTCCGTCTATAAGACTTTTTACATGATGGCTTAGAGACAATACCCAGTAACTATTATGCAGTGAATCAGAAATTTTCTGACTGGGGCTGAATACAGGAATATCCGGATTTTTTACAGCATTTATATACCAGTTTTCTTTCATCATATTCTTTGAACTTTTTTTTTCAATATGTCCTTCATTAAATATAAGGGCACTATTTTTCCCTGCAATAGTCACACTTCTTATGCTTTTATTATCATTTAGGACATTCTGTACCATTTTTTTTAACCCTATTTCAGCAAGCTCGTCTTCTTCATCTAAAAATCCTTCAACTTCAGCATCTATGGCCATAAGATTGATAATATTCTTTAATTTTTCAATATATAATGTTATATAACGGGCTTTATTTTGAGACTTTTCTTTATTATATTCGATCTCCTTCTGCAATATAATATGTCTTGAACTATAATAAAAAATACTGATTAGAAAAACTATAAACAGGACATTTCCGATCAAGTAACAGAGAATTATCTGAAGCATAGTGGAGTTTTTTATTGATTTCTTAAATTTCATAAATTCTCCTGTTATAATAATTAGTCATATTTATCTCCGGAATCTTTTTCTAACACATTTTTCTTAAATTCTTTAGGAGTTATCCCGAAAGTCTTTTTAAATTTAGAGTTAAAATAATTGAAGTTTTCTATTCCTATAAGCTCCCCTATTTCATAATTTTTCAAATCAGTAGTCAATAGAAGAAGTTTAGCCTTTTCCATGCGCATCTTGTTCAGGTAGTCCTGAAAAGCGATTCCGAAAATATTTTTGAAAAGGGAACTCAGATAACCCGAAGAAAGATTCATTTCATCTGCAAGGGAATTTAAATTGAAGGAAATATCACAATATCTTTCTTCCATTTTTCTTAATATGATGTCCTTATACTTGCTGTTATTATATTGACAATCCGAATCACGGGTATTAGAGCTATTTATAATATTTTTTACTTCTTCCATTTTTTTTTCTTCTCCCATTCTGTATACCAGTTTAGCAATAATTTCATTTATATCTGATTTTGAGACAGGCTTTAAGATATAATCTTCAACTCCTATCTTTAACGCTTTCTGTGCGTATTCAAAATAGTCATATCCCGATATGACTGCGATTTTTACGTTATTTTTGAGAAGTTTCATTTCTTCTGCCAGTGTGAGACCATCCTTGAAAGGTATATTAATGTCAAGGAGTACAAGATCAGGTAAAAATCTAGAAAATATATCATAGGCAGAATTTGCATCTTCTGCTTCATAGACATGTTTAATTCTATATTTTTCAAAATCGGCAAAAGCCTTTATTCCTCTTCTTACTATAGGCTCATCATCGACTATAAGTATACTATACATTTTTGACTCCTAAATTTATTATATTTTAATTTCAGATTTAATTATAGCAGAAAAATATATATTTTATATATATTTTTAATAATATTTTTCTTTAATTTAATCATGTTTAACCGGACAGATAAATAATACAGATAAATAATCTTAATTTTGAAATTATCAGGTAAAGCAGATAAGGAAATGCAAAAATAAAAAAAGGATAAGTTCCCGAAACCCGCCCTCAATATTATTAAAACAGTATATGGTAGTAACAATAATAAATAACTGTGCACCTGTGACAATACTGGGAATAACAGTTAAATCAATATAATTTACCCCGAATTATCTGAAAGCGTGACAGGCTTTTTACCCAATGGGTTTTTATACTCGCTCTTAACAATATTTACACCTGAATATTAAATTTGAAATTTGTTAATAAAAGGTCTTTTATAATAATTACCTTATCGTTTAGGGAGTGAATCCTATATTATTCGGATAAATCAGTATTCCAATTAGATCTTTGCAGCTCAGTGTCTGTCTCCCGTATTTTTTTTGATAGGTCATCAAGTTCCTTCTGTAAAGAAGGGACATCTACGGTACTTAATATCCTTATTTCCTTATTTGAATAAAGCTCGACCTTTCTTCCGGCTATTTCAATAAAATTCCTTAAAATACCGGCTTTTAAAGTCAAAATATCTCTTTCTGCAATCATATCAGACAAAGATATATTTCCTGAAAAAGAATTACAGTTAGTCCTATTAATCCTTTTTATTAAAGATGTTAACTGGATTACGCAATCATCCAGTTCAGTCAGAAGATTTTCGGGATTTTCTGCAGGAATATCGTTTTCCTGTACCTTTGCGTTATTATTAAGCCTGGTTCTAAGCTGTTCTATTCTTTTCTGTAAGTCAGCCCTTAAAATCAAAGCTTCCGCCAACTTCATGGGAAACCTCCTTTTAAAAATATATTTATTTGATTATATTATATATTATTTTAAATGTCAATTATACAGGAAAAATATAAAATTTCTGTAGAATATAGAAATAAGGAGATAGTTTATATATAATAGAATTAGGATTTTTTTAAAAAGGGGTTGAAAAAAAATAAAAAATAGGGTATTCTTAATCAGGGTTTTTAAGGATTTTTGAAAAGAAGGGAATGGTAATTAATGAAGGAAGAAAATGTGATATTAGGAATAGCGGGTTCTGTGGTAGGAACAATTCCGGGAATAATTCTGTATATAATTCTTGCCCAGATGAATTTTTATGCATCTATTGCAGCATTAGCTATAATTTATGGATCAATATATTCTTATAGGTATATGGCTAAAATTGGCGTAAAAGATGAGCTACAGGATGGCAGGAAAAGCGGTTTTTATGTTGATGAGAGCATTTCTATATTTGGTACGGCTGTTTCTATACTAGCTTCTATAGCAGGTGTATTTATTGCTGAAACCGGAGATATGATCATAAGGTTTACGAAGGATTTTCCACAGGCATCATTGGGAGAATCATTAATTCCTGCTATAACAGCAGTATTTGAATTCACACTTCTTTATTTTATTATAAGTATAATTCTTGTCATTATTGGAGGAATAAGCTTTTATATGAGAAACAGGTCTTCCTGATATTCAGGAAATAATCAGGGAAACTACTATAAAAGCTATGATGAAGAAGAAGTCTGATACAACATGGGAATTAAGTGTTAAAGGATATTCAGATGAAGTTTAAATTAAGTTAAATATTAAAAGGGGCCGTCTCAAAAATTTTGGATAACCCCTTTTTTATTATAAAAAATTCGAGATTATTTTTCTTCTTCTACTATTTCTGCCTCAACGGTTCTTATTTCATTTTTAGATGAAGAATCCTCATCTGTAGCGGGTTCTTCGGGTAAGATAATAGCCGCTAAGATATAAGGAAGAAGACCTATTCCGCCAGAAAAGAATAGAAGGATAGTGACAAGTCTTACAATACTTGAATCAATATCAAAATATTTTGCAATTCCACCGCAGACACCACATATTTTTTTATCAGTCCGGGATTTATATAATTTTTTTTCCATATTAAACCTCCAATATTATATATTCTAAGATATATAGAAGTATAATATAAAAAATGGTAAATGTCAAATTAAGTG
>CAYYAV010000189.1:0-3987 GCA_964469865.1 uncultured Fusobacteriales bacterium
ACTATCCTCAAGTAAAAGTAACAATATGAACTTAACTGTAAATAATAATTCCGTTCTAGGAACATCAGGAAGTATGAACAGAGTAATTCATGGTGGAGGAATAGCAAATAATAACGGTACAATTGATTTGAGCCAGGGAGTTGATAACATAGGTATGTATTCCAGATATGGTGGAGAAATGTTTAATACGAAGTCTGGAAAGATAGTTATAGGAGAGCGTTCCATAGGGATGTATACTCCGGATGGAAAAATAACTAATGATGGTTTAATTGAAGTAAATGGAAAGAATAGTATTGGAATGTACAGTGAAGGTAGAGAAGCCGTCAATAATGGAGAAATAAACCTTTCAGGAGATAACTCCATAGGTATATATGGAAACAATGGTGCGAAGATTATAAACAATGGTATTATAAAGACTACAGGAAATGGAAAGCAGATAGTAGGAATCCTGCTTGATAACAATTCTGAGCTGTTAAATAACGGAAATATACATATAGATTCTGAAGGAGGATATGGTACATTCAGAATGAACGGTTCTGTAATAAAGAATTATGGAACTATATCTGTAGGGAATAGGACAAGGTTGAATGAAACAGATGACAGTAAATCAGAATATTATGGTCAAGGTAATGCTTCTTCACCTGTAATTACTTTTCCGATAGGAGGTTCGACATCTGACCGGAATGATACAAATACAGTAGCTGAATATATAGATACCAGTAACATCAATTTCACAAGACCGATAGAAAATTTAAGAAGTGCAGGTATTATAAATAGCGATCTCCTGGTAGGAAGTGAGGCATCCTCAGGAACAAATGAGAAAGAGATGGTGGTTACTCCATCTATCTATGATCCGTTTAATCAGGAAATAAGAAAAAACCAAGGTATAATAGATTATGACCTGTATAGCGGAAGCCTTACTTTTAAGGCGGAAGTAGAGTATAACAGTGACAAAACGATAAATAGTTTGAAATTAATAAAAAAAGATTATAGAGAATTCCATGATGAAAAAAATGATTCTGATGGATCAACTTACGGAGTTTTAAGCGGATTAGAAGAAAGATATGGTATGAATGATATCAATTCTGAAGAAAAACGTTTCTTTAATAAGTTAAACAGTATAGGAAATAATGAACTGGAAGTTTTCACACAAAGCGTGGACCAGATAAAAGGAAATATATATTCAACAAAGGATAAAAGGCAGTATGATCTGGTCCAGATACTGGATAGGGAGTTTGAAGTATTAGAAGGATGGTATAAGGATGAAACGCAGAAAAACAGGATAAAGACCTTTACATCAATGAAGAAATATGATTCAGGAAGCAACGGTATTGATAGCTATAAGACTAATACATATGGAATAGCTTATGTAAAAGAAGAAGGAATTTCTACAGAGGATCTGAAAAGAGGATGGTATGCGGGTCTGTTATATAATAAGACAACATTTAAAGACCTTATGAACTCGGAACAAGAAGATTTTTTAGGGAAAGTGGGAATTTATAATACGTTTTCATTAAATAAGGATGACAGTCTAAGATTAAGAAGTGATTTAGGTTTATTTATTTCAAAGAGTGATATAGTGAGGCGTATGTTCATAGTAGATGAAGTAGCAGAAAATACAGCCAGATATAGTAGTTATGGAATTGACTTTTCAAATAAGCTTATAAAGGAAATAAAATTAACCCCCAGCACAAACTTTATAGTTTCAGGGGGAGTTGATATTATGCTTGGGAAGGCAAAAGGATTTACTGAGGATGGAATATTCCGCCTGGAATCAAACTCAAATACCTTTACATCAATCAAACCAAATATTTATCTAGGAACAGAAACAGAAAAGAAATATGCCAATTACACCTTAAAAGGAGAAGTAGGTATTGAATATAATACGGAGATCGGTAAGTTAAACAAGACTAAATTAAAGTTAGCGGATACCCAAACTGAATATTATACATTGAGAGGAGAAAAGAAAGATAGGAACAATTTAATAATAAAAGGCTCTGTAGACCTAAGTAAGAATGAAAGGATAGGGTTTAATTTAAATACAGGATATAATTTTACAGACAAGGAAATCAGGATTGGCCTTGGAATAAGAGCTACATATTAAATAAGGAAAATATAAAAGCATCTAGCCTATTCAGTTCAGATAATATCTGCTGGATAGGCTAATTTGTATATTTCCATAATCTAAATAGTGTTTCTTCTTCATTAATCAGTAAAGAGTGATATTTTCCAATAAAGGAGAATCCATTATATCAAAAGGCATGACCCATCCGCCCCCGTCAGAGTCGAGATTTATATCTTTTCCAACATTTATACCAGCATTTTTGAATACAAGATAGACAAACTGGGAGCAGTAGAGCCTCTTATCAAAATTCTTATCGAAAGTCAGTCCGTAAGGCTTGGTAACAGTTGAATCAATTTCTTTAAAAAGTGCATTTTTAAAATTGTCATCGATACCTTTCAATCTAAAAATAGCTACTTTCCTATTTACATTCTGCCATGCAAAAAGTGGACTTTCACTATACCCATTAGAATATGATGGAAACTCAACTATTTTTTTATCTTCATTAAGGACTGCTGAATGTCCCCACATAGAACGTAGGGTATTCCTTTTAGAAAGTATAAGGATATCTCCTGGTTCCAGACGGTCTTGATTTTCTATTACTTCCTTAGGAGTGTACCATCGGTATTTTGGGCTGATTGTCTCACAGGATAGAAATAGAAAAAAAAGTATGGAAAGCAAAAAAAAGTTTTTAATATTTATAAAAACTGATTTCTTAAATTTCATATTGTAAATTAAAGTCATAATAATACCCCTTCTGTATAAATATATATTATTATACCATTATTATGGAAAAAATCAAAAAAATAATAAAATATTTAATTTCACTGTGCTGTTTAAAATTTTTTATGTTAAGATTTTTTATATGATTGAAAAAAAAAGATAAATATAGTAAAATGAGAAGTAAAAGGTTTTAATTTTTCACATATACATTTCAGAAACATGCAAATTAATCTAAAATCATATTTATATCGGAGGGTGACAATGTTTAAATACAGTATTGACACATTGATTTCAGAAAAAAAGATACATGAAAAAGTAAAAGGGTTGGCAAGGGAAATTGACGGGGATTTTGAAGGAGAAGAAATATTATTAATAGGTCTTCTAAGAGGATCAGTTATATTTCTGAGTGATCTGGCAAGGGAACTGAAGACAGAAGCAACTATAGACTTTATGGTAGTTTCGAGCTATGGAAACAAGATGGAGAGTTCCAGGGATGTTAAGATACTGAAAGATCTGGAAGAGGATATTAAGGGGAGGAATGTAATAATAGTCGAAGATATAATAGATACAGGAAATACATTGCAGAAAGTTCAGCAGATATTACAGACCAGGGAACCTAAAAATATCAAGATATGTACGTTGCTTGACAAACCGGAAAGAAGGGAAGTAGAAATAAGTGTTGACTATACAGGTTTTCAAATACCTGATGAATTTGTAGTAGGATATGGGATAGATTTTGCACAGAAACATAGGACATTACCTTATATAGGTATTGTGAAAAAAGAGGAGGAGTAGTAAATGGAAAATAATACTTTTGTAGTAGTAGGTACCCAGTGGGGTGACGAGGGAAAAGGGAAAATAATAGATGTATTATCGCCAAAGGCAGATTATGTAGTAAGATTTCAGGGTGGGAATAATGCAGGGCATACAGTAGTTGTAAATGATGAAAAGTTTATATTGCATCTGCTGCCATCAGGAATAATAAATTCAGAAGGTAAATGTGTAATAGGTGCAGGAGTAGTTGTAGATATTGAAGTTCTTCTTGATGAGATAGAGAAACTTGAAAAAAGGGGAAGAAAACTGGACAAGCTTTTTATAGATGAAAGAGCACATATAATAATGCCGTATCATATAGAAATAGATAAGGCTAAGGAAGAAGCAATGGGAGAAAATAAGATAGGTACTACCCAGAGGGGAATAGG
>CAYYAV010000190.1:0-3986 GCA_964469865.1 uncultured Fusobacteriales bacterium
CAAAATTTTGAATATTTTATATGATTTTAATACCATGACAAATTATTTTCTGATTATTTTAATATTTTTGAAATAACCGATAGTGTCAACATCTACAAAAAGGGCAATAGCCCCTTTTTTATTTATTCCAAGCATTTTATTTACAATCAGACAGGAATATTTTAGGTTATTTACAAAAAGTTCAGCTTTTTCATTATTTACTTCTATCCTGACATCAATCCATTCATTTAATGCAACAGGTGCCCAGGATTCATATTTACCTTCCTGCTTTTTTCTTAAAGTTTCAAATTTATAATCTGGATATGAAAAATACTGGACTGTATGATTACGCATAATCTGGTTTTCAGAAACACCATTAGTAGGACGTATATATATGCATTCAAATATTGAATCATCCTGAGAAATCCTGTATGCTATTCCTATAAATCCTCGAGAATTCTTAAAAACTTGAGGTTTTTGAATCTGAGAAAAAATTTTTGCTTCAATAGCACCATTTTCAAAATCCATATCTATAATTTTGGCATAAGTAGGTTCATCAATGGTACTTTCCATATTATCTATATTAAATGGAATTTTTTTCAAATCTTTTGTAACTTTTAAAACTTTTTCACCCTCAAACTCAACAACTTCAATATGGGAATTTATACCATCAAAGGCATATCCTTCAAATATTACTGTATCTTTTGGCATTTTTATCATCCTCTCATTAAATTTTTATATTTTCTTTATTTAATCTATCGTTACAACAACCTTTCCATTTGCTTTATCTGACTCAAGATATTTATGGGCCTCGGAGATTTCATCCAATGTAAAAATCATTGAAATAGAAGGTTCTATATGATTTTCTGATATAAACTGGAACATTTCCTCTATAGTTTCTCTCTTAATAAATGTACTGTTAAAGGAAGTAAGGTATGATTCTGAAATAATATCATCTAAAGGTTCAAACTGTTCTATTACCCAGCCTCCTAGACAGCCTGTCATACAGACAATTCCGCCTTGTACGGTTGCCTTCAGGGAAGATTTCAAAGTGGAAGCTCCAATTAATTCGAGAACTTTATCAGCTCCACCAGGATAGTATGCTTTCAGATTTTCTTCAAAAAAATCATCTTCTATTATAACTGTATCTGCCCCTTTTTCCTTTAGGAAAGCTTCTTTTGACTTATTACGGGTAGTTGCTATTACTGTAGCATTTGCAGCTTTTGCCAGCTGCATTGCGGCAAGTGCGACCGAACCTGTCCCACCCCTTATGAGGAGCACTTCTCCTGGCTTCAGTTTAAGGCTTTTAAATAAAGAACCGTAGGCAGTATAATAGAGTTCCGGATAGGCAGCCGCTTTTGCCCATTCTGGGTATTGAATTCCATCTGTATTGTCAAATTCATTTTCACATTGAATTTCTAAATTTTTAAAAATATCATAATTTAGCCTATATACCTGTTCTGAAGGGACTAGAGTATATTCTGCATAGCTTCCATCAAATTCTCTTCCCATACCGTTCATCATTGAAAAGACAGGTTCTCCTTTTTTAAAGGAACTGTCAGAGGGATTTTCAACGATTCCCACACATTCGATTCCTATGACTCTTGGCAGTTTCACTGAAGGAGAATGTCCATTTCTAGTCAGTATTTCTGCCCTGTTAATACCGAAAGCCTTTATTTTAATCAATACCCATCCGGTTTTTATTTCCGGAACAGGAATTTCAGAGATTTCCAGCTCTTCTGCAGAACATGGCTTTTTCAAGATCACAGCTTTCATAGTAGATTTTTTATTATCAACGTATCTTTTCTCTTTATTTGAGAATATTTCTTTATTTTCAGACATATGTAACCTCCTTATAAGTATATATTACTATATAGTAATATAATATCATATAGTATGAAATAAATCAATAAATGAATTAATTAATAAATTTAAGCAATAAGAAATATTATCTATTATGGCTGATTTAGGGTATTTTCAAAATTCATGAGATAATGTAGTTATTGACAAAATTAATACTATATAGTATTTTAAAATTGTTACTATATAGAAATAAAGCTAGTAAAATATAATCAAAAGGTCAGGTGAAAGAATGTCATTAAATTGCGGGCTATATATTAGCAGGATACGACAGATAAATGGAAGGCTGATGAACAAGATACTGTCTGAAAGAAATATTGATTCCTTTAATGGTGAACAGGGTAGAATACTTCATGTACTATGGGAAAAAGACGGGATAAGTATAAGGGAGCTTTCTGAAAAAACAGGACTTGCCATGAGTTCATTGACGGCAATGACTGAAAGGATGGAAAAATCAGAACTCATTAAAAGGGTATCTGATGAAAAGGATAAGAGAAAAACATTAATAAAGCTGACTAAGTATGCGGCAACATTAAAAAAGGAATATGATGAGATATCTAAAATAATGCTGGATTATAATTATAAAGGCTTTACAGATGAAGAAATAAAGACAATGGAAAAATTACTGAAAAAAATGCTTGATAATGTTGAAAATGCTGAGAAAGATAATGGAGGTATAAAATGAAGATAACTATAACTGCAGCTACAGGGCAGCTGGGAGAATTTGTCACAAGGGAAGCAATAAAGACATTTGGAAAGGAAAAATTAAGATTGGCAGTAAGAAATCCTGAAAAAGCGGAAAAATATACTGAACAGGGAATAGAAGTAGTGGAAGCAGACTACATGAAACCTGAAACATTGAATAGAGCCTTTAAAGATACCGAACTGCTTATATATATTCCGAGTATCAGTCATCCCAGTATTGTAAGGGTTCCTGAATCTGAAAATGTAATAGGGGCTGCTGAGAAGATGAAGGTAGGACATTTTATATTTGCATCATTTTTCTGTGACCAGGAAGACAGTCCCTTCCACATGTCTCCATTTTTTGGGTATACTACTAGAAGGCTTGCATGCAGTAAATTGAAATATACAGTACTAAAAAATGCAATGTACGCTGATCCTCTGATTCCGTATCTACCGGAGTTACAGGAAATGGGAAAACTTATATACCCGGTTCCGCATGGGAAAATCTCCTTTATTTCAAGGGAAGAAAGTGCCAAAGCAATAGTAAAAGTAGCAAGTGACCCGTATTTCTACGGAAAGACATATATACTGACTCAGGATAGAAACTATACAATGTATGAACTGGCTGAAATTTTAACAGGAGCAGGAAACAAAAAAATAGAATTTAAGCCTGTTTCAGTAGAAGAGTTCGGGAAAATGTATGATGAACCGGAAGGCTTTGGAGTAATACTGGCTTCCTTATATGAAGCGGCAGAAAAGAATCTGCTGGGAATGGTTACGGATGATTATAGGAAAATAATGGGATATAAGGCCGATGACCTGGAAACTGTAATAAAGAAAAGAATAGAGTAAATTTGAAGGGAATATTAAAATTATGATAGAATTTAAAAGCGTGGGAATGACTTATCCCAATGGTAATGAAGCCCTTAAAAATATTAATCTGAGAATAAACAGTGGGGAAATTACAGTATTTATAGGTCCTAGCGGAAGTGGAAAAACTACAGCACTGAAAATGATAAACAGACTGGAAGACAATACTTCGGGGGAAATACTTATAAAAGGACGGAATATAAGGGAGTACAATATTCATAGATTACGTTGGGGGATGGGATATGTACTGCAGCAGGTAGCCCTCTTTCCTCATATGACCGTGGAGGAAAATATTTCAGTTGTACCGGAACTGAAAAAATGGAAGAAAAACAGGATAAATAAAAAAATAGATGAACTTCTGAAGATGGTGGGGCTCGATTCTGAAAAATACAGAAAAAGAAACATTCAGGAACTGTCAGGGGGAGAAGCCCAGAGAATAGGGATAGCAAGAGCCTTAGCGGCAGATCCTGAAATAATATTGATGGATGAGCCTTTCAGTGCACTTGATCCTGTTACAAGGACAGGACTTCAGAAAGACATAAAGGAAATGCAGCAGAAAATAAATAAGACAATAGTATTTGTAACACATGATA
>CAYYAV010000191.1:0-3968 GCA_964469865.1 uncultured Fusobacteriales bacterium
TTGTCTCCATGTCAATAGTTTTTAAATTTTCAAAAACATAAACAAGAGAAGGAAATATTATAGAAGAATGAAGTAAAGATTGATAATTACCACTAGAAAAAATCAAATAATTTTCATAATCATCTTTAGAAAGAGAAATTTCAATTTTTTCTTGAAGCATATCTATTTCTATCCCTTTTCTTTCATTATCTCCTCTCTTTATAATTAGAAAAATCGATGGTACCTGTGCCAGATTATCCTTCTCTTTTTCAATATTTATATTAAATTGTCTGGCAATTGCCAATATATTAGCTTTTTCAACATAAAAAGAAAGATTTTCATAATCACTGTTAAAATCTTTATTTACAAAGTTTCCTATATCTTTCTTTGCAACAATAAAAAAACATACATTAACCTTATTATTTAATAAGGACTCGTTTATAACTACGGTTTTACTTCCATTACTGGATGTAATTATATTCCTGTATGAAGTAGAAGGACACTCTATATGAAAAATATACTCCGCAAATCCTTCTTCAATAAGTTTCAATAGCCCTTCATTATCAGTCTTTGCATCTAATTCAAATATAATGCTTTCATTTCTACGAATTATATTCAAAGATGAGGTAAACGAAGAATTGATATAATCATCTGAAAAATAACTAAGAACAGGATAGGGATAAAGTCTATGTTCTATATTCATATAATTCCACCTCCATTGAACAATTATCTAAGTAATTTAAAATAAAGGATAAAGAATACTTTTCATTTTCATGGAGATTATTAATATAGATTTTATCCTGCTTTATTATTAACGGTAACTTCATATCATCAAATTCATAAGCACTTCTAATCTTTGCCTTCATACTAGTCTGTTCTCCTGAAAGGCTAATTTTAATGCATGCATTTTCCATATTCCTTTTAGGAACAATGATTAATTTGTATTTTTTCATCATCTTATTCAGTATAATCAGACGAATATCCGCATCTGAAACGGAAATTACTTCTTTAACTTCTATATTCCCACTTTTATTATCCAATATTGAAAATTCTTTTTCCTCAGAATCTGAATTATTATCTATTTTTCGATTCCCGGAAGGAAAAAATGGTGGTAGCAAAAGCTCCTCTCCTGACTCTGTCTGTAGATAGTCAATATTATTAAAATCTTCATTATCAATAGAAGTTTTTTTCTTTTTTTTCCTCTCAGGAAGTGAATTTACCTGATGAAAATCAAGATTTTTAGTCCTATTACTTATTTTGTCAATTTTATTCTCAATTTTATCATTACTTAGAAAAACTATATTATCTGGAAGAAAATTTCCAATACCTTCTGCATCAATTTTTTCTTCCGTAGTACTTTTACCAAGTTCAATAATCTTTGTTCTTATTAGTTTCTTTAATTCCCTTAGAATATTTTTAGCATTTTTGTCGTGATGCCGGTCAGGTTCCCAGTTATCGTGTTGGGGAGTTTCCATTTCTCTAAAATATGCATTGAAATTTTCATCTTTAATAATAAATACAGCAGAAAATCTGAGTGCAGAAGGAAACCTGTCCAAGTCAAATATTTTCATACCATTACTACGTGAAATCAGTACTCTCCTGTTCAGATCTTCATACAGAATTCTTAGTTCAAATCCTCCTAAATCCCTAAAATTATCTCCTACTATGAAATTATTACTGGAATCAGAAAGTTCTGATGTACTTTTTAGAACCTTATAATAATCAAATACAGATTTATATTTTTTCTTATCTTCAATTTTAAACTTTTCCACAATATCATCCAGTGTCTGTCTAGAAATTACAATTTCCCCTATTTTTACAATAAGGTGTCCATTATAAACGGCAATTAAAAAATTGTCCAGAACAGCAACAGACAATTCTTCAATCCAATTAGAATTTTCAAGAAAACTTATAATATATAAATCTGTTCCAATTTCCCCTGCACGTTTAAAATTAGGATCAATATGAAGTTCATTAAAAACAGGCGTATTTTTTTCAATTTCACCATAGTACCCTATTCCTTGAGTAAGTCTGTCTTCTCCGACATTAAAAGATATCAGACGGGAAACCCCTTGAGTTGCCAAAACACTTTCAATATCATATGTAGTATAAAAGATCGTCCTGATTTCTGAACAGGCAAAAGGAGCAGATTTTCCAATTCCGTAACTTCCACCCGAAGAAACAGGTTTATCAGAAATTCCTGAAGACTTTATTAAACTGTTCCACGGATTTATTGAAGTTGGCGATTCTTTCGCACCTTTTAATCCAGTAGTATTAAAATCACTTATCCTTAAAATATTTGTAGTTTTATTAGCCATTTTACTACAGGCATTTTCAAAAAAAATACGAGCTTTACTGTCGCTTTCTGTAGAAAGACATTTATTTAACGCTATATTTAACGAATAAAATCCAGGGATATTTTCAGTATTAATTTTAAATTTAGAAAATTCTACTATTACAGGCTTACTATAGTCTTTCCTAGCATCAAGGGAATTCTGACATATTTCTTTAGCAAGAGAACCGAATAAAGAACCTCTGAAAGTTTCTATTCCTGCTTCACTTATTCCAATACGTTGTGCATAATTACTTTCAGGAAAATTCCAGTCAATGTTCATATTTATTTTTAACTCCTTATCTTATAAATATATTTAGGTAATTATAACAGAAATCTGATAATAATAAAACAAAATTTTTTAATATTCGTTAGATTAATTTTATTTTTTTCAAAAAACATTGACATTTTGATATATTTTTCATTATAATGTAGATATATTAACATAATATGTATTCAAGGTGAGTTTTATGAAGCTAATTATACAACGGGTCAAAAAAGCTAAAATGATAGTCAATGGAAATTTTAAATGTGAAATTAACAGGGGCATTCTGGCATTTATAGGAATTACCCATGAAGATTCTATCAAAGATATCAGTTACTGCATAGACAAACTCATTAATATAAGAATTTTTGATGATGAAAATGGAAAGCTTAACCTGTCAGTACAGGATATAGCTGGGGAACTTCTGATTGTCAGTAATTTTACAGTTTATGGCAATACAGTTAAAGGAAGGCGGCCAAGTTATACAGCATCTGCATCTGCTGAAAAGGCTAAAGAGGTATATGACTCATTTTTAGAAAATTTAACTGAAAGAAATATTCCATTTAGCTCAGGTGAATTTCAGGAGTACATGGAAATTGAGGCTGTAAATGACGGACCTGTTAATCTTATTATTGAATCTCCATCAAGAACTAATCGGAAAGGTGAAATATGACGAACAAGAAAAAAATATTCATTCTGATACTTTGTCTTATTTTTGCGTTCAACTGTTCTGATACTCAGACTAAGAAATCAGGTAAAAGAAAAACTCCAGTTGCACAGCCGGATTCTGTCTTAGTAAATCAGAAGATGAATGAACTTAAGATTATTCAGCAGAAAATACTTTCCAGTGGGACTTCTGAAGAGATAGACAGGGTTATTTTGGAAAATGCACTACTTAAATCTTTTAATAACTGGAAAGGCACCAGATATCAATGGGGTGGAGATTCCAAAAATGGAATTGACTGTTCAGCCCTGACTAGGCGAATATATAGAGATGTCTTTGGGTATGAACTTCCAAGGGTATCTACAGATCAGGTAAAAGTAGGGCGTAAAGTTTCCATTTCTAATTTAAAAGCCGGTGATATTTTATTTTTCAGACCGGAAGGAAGAACAAATCATACTGCAGTCTATTTAGGAAACTCCCTTTTTCTAAATGCATCATCTTCTCAGGGAGTTATTCTTTCTTCTCTTGAAAGCAAATATTGGGGAAGATATTTCCAATATGGTGTAAGAGTAGACGCAGCAAGGGTTTCATAGAAATAAAAAAGCTGTCTCAAAATAATTGAAATTTTGAAACAGCTTTTTTATTTATTCAGTTACTAATTTTGATTCGACAGGAATTTCCTTTGCAGGAGTATCAGGTGAAATCTGTGGTTTATTTTTTATTGCATC
>CAYYAV010000192.1:0-1255 GCA_964469865.1 uncultured Fusobacteriales bacterium
TCCCATACCTCACTCCCATGAACCTCTTTGTCGTATGTGAATTGTACAGGCTCTCAAGCCTGTCCTTCGTCCCCTGTATGTATATGTCTCCATCTGACAGTCCCAGTACATGTCCGCCTGCAATGAAGTTCACTCCCTGGGCGAACACTCCCATGTTGTCTGCAGGGGCTCCCGCTCCATGGTAGTTCATCAGTATGCTGCCGCCTGCCGTAAGGTCCACATTGTCCGCATAGGCATTATCTACCACCCATGTCTCTGTCGTCGTCTTCTTCTTCAGCTTACTTCCATGGTTATATGTATGTGTCCTGTACTTATACTCCGTATCTACCGTACTGAGCATCATCAGGTGGTTCCTTGCGTTCAGGACTATGTCGCCTTCCCTTGACCTTATATCGCTGCTCTCAAGGGTCAGGTTCCTGCCCGCCTCCAGTATCGTATTACCGGTATTCCCTATTATCCCCGATACCGTATTGCTCCTCTCTACCGTATTCCATGTCGTCGATATATCCGCCTCTATCTGCTTTCTAGGATATCTCCCCGTCATCTCGTATCCCCTCAATGCAGTCCATGATGACCTCTCATATGCCTCCCAGTCTATGACTTCCTTTGTACCTCGTGTTACTTCCGTTATATTGTTACCTCTATACCTTAGGTTCACTGTCCTGTCATCAATGTCATTCTCCGCTTTCAGGTATGTCCCTTCCACACCCTGTATGCTGCCTGCAACGTTCTCTATGTCCTTCCCGCCGATATATGCGGTACCCCCACTGCTCATTATCCCTATGTTCCTTATGCTCTCTGTTACAGATTCCACTTCCCTTATATTCCTCTCCGGGAAGAACCTGCTCCTTTTCATGTTTTCCCTGTACTTCGTAACTGAATCTACTGTGCTTTCGTTCAGGACCTTCCCGTTTTCCGATATCAGCTGTATGGCCGACATCCCTTCTATCTTTCCTCCTATATTATGGATTCCGCCCTTACCGTCTATATATACTTCAGAACCGGATATACGTGCCCCGGAATCCCCTATGGATGCATTCGTCACCTGCCCTCCTGTAGATATATATACTGTCCCCGTATCTGCCCCTATCTGTGATGTGTTTATCAGATCCCCTGCATTTATTACTGTTCCTGATGTCCCTGATATATGTGACGGTTTCAGAACGGAGACCTTCCTGCTGTCTATCAGTACTCCGTCATCCCTCCTGTATGTACCGCTCAGGTATTCCTCCGTACCGTTTACTACTTTACCCGA
>CAYYAV010000192.1:1355-3942 GCA_964469865.1 uncultured Fusobacteriales bacterium
GTCTCTACCTGCCTGCTGCCAACAGTCTTTACTGTCTTGCCTGCTTTTGCCCAGTGTATCCTTTCCTTCTCCAGAGTCTCTTCAGATATCCTTATCCTTTCCGTTACCGCTATACTGCTCTGTCCTATATTCTCAAAGTATCCGTCCTTTACTTCTCCGTATATCCCTCCTCCGGAGTATATCTCACCCAGGCTGTTCCTTATGAGGGTGTCCGCCATCAGTGAAAGGCTGCCTCCTGACAGTATCTCCCCCCTTATATTCTCTATCTCCGAGCCTTCCATATGGATGTCTCCGGCTCCTTCTATCCTTCCTCCTTCACCGTTGTATATCCTGCCTGCTGCACCTATATACAGGCTCCCCCCTGATACTATCCTGCCGCTGTTGGATATGTTCCCTGCTTCAACTGAGAGGGATTCCCTCCCCGATATCATCTCCCTGTTATTTATATCCCCCTCTGTTTCCAGACCCAGTATTCCCGCTGTTATATCTTTACCCAGGTTTATGCTTTCCTTTCCTATCAGGTAAAGGGCATTGTCCCTTATGACCGCCTCATCTACTCTTACTGTCTTCCCTTCTATCCTTGTTGAGATGTCACCGTATACGTTCCCCTCGTAGACGTAATCACCGGGCACAGACACTTCCACTGTACCTCCTGATACTATATCCCCTCCTCTGTTCGTTATCTTTCCTGCTAATATTTCCGTCCTGTTGAGGCTTGCTATTATACCCTTTACGTTCTCAAGCCTGTCTGTCCTTATAGCTATACCGTCCCCTGATGACTCTGCTCCGGAACTGTCAGACGTACCTTCCCTTACCTTCCTTTCTGCCCAGCTGTCCGCCTCTTCCCTCGTTATCCCGTCAGAAAGTATATATCCCCTGCTGTTGTCTATTCCATCTATGTCAAGGCCTATGCTGCCGTAGCTGCCTATCTGGCCCCTGAGGTTGTCCAGCCTCTCTCCTGCTATCCTTACTGATTCCACTCCTGTAAGCATGCCTTCCCTGTTGCCTATCTCCTTTATCGTCCCTTCAAGGCTGCCTGATGATATGAGACGTCCTCCATCGTTTATCAGCCTTACTGCTTCCAGACTCCCTATATTCCCTGATATGAGACCCTTCCTGTTGTCTATTTCTCTTCCCCCAAGGATAAGTGCCCCTGATGATTCTATCTTCCCCCCGGAGTTCCCTGATATATCCCCGCCTACTGATACTTCCCTTCCTCTTATTACCCCTTCCCTGTTGTCAAGGTTTCCTGATATCACTACGCCTATATCGGACAGTGTCATGCCTCCTGAAGATGCCTGTGCACCTTCTTCCTTGTCCACATCTTCTTTCTGTAGACCGTCAGAAAGTATGTATCCCCTCACGTTTACCGTCTCAGATACTTCCAATCCTATCTGTCCCCGGCTGCCTATCTCCCCGCCGGTATTATCCAGTTTCTCTCCATGGACTTCCACTTTTTCAGCCGAGTATATCTCTCCACTGTTCTCTGTGAGCCTTGACCTTATGTCCACCTTACCTGCAGAAGCTATATTCCCCTTACCTGTAACAGTCACCTTTTCTGCCTCTGATGTGAACGATTCCTTGCCCAGGCTCTCTTCCAGGAACCCTGTTATCACCTTGGCGTCTATCTCCACTTCCTTTGCCTTTACTGCTACCCTTTTACCGGCTGCGGTCTCCCCTTTTACCCTTACCTTCTTCTTAGACGTGTATCTTACCGTATTATTCGTTGCTGTCTTACCTGTCGTAATATCTCCGTCTGCCGTGAGCGTAATGTCATCTGCACTTACCAGGTCACCTTCCGTATTCACTCCGGCTCCCCTGTCATTCGATATGATGTCTATCCTGCCTGCATACATGCTCCCTGCTGACTTGCCGTCCACAGCTATCCCGCTATATGTCTTCCCCTTACTCCTTACTTCCTTTGTCCTGTACTCATATGTCTGGCTTCCTGCAGAGATGAGAAGCCTTGTCTCATCTGACGCCTTTATTATCCCTGATATGTCGATCGTCCTGCTTAATAGTTCAAGGTCCGTGAGGCTCAGTGCATCTACTCCCTTACCCGCTATGCTTATATGCCCCTCTTCCACATCAACCGATACGAGGTTCCCGTCCTGCATTCGAAGTCCCCCTGTCGTCAGGGTAACCCTGTCCGCATTTAAAAAACCTCCGCCATTGACGGAGATCCCGTTCCTGTTTGCCACTACCAGGTCCGCCCTCTGTCCTGCCACTTCAACATATCCGTTTATGGATGTCCTGTCCTTCCCGGTAACTTCCGTTATTATCAGGTTTGCCGCTATGCCGCTGTCAAGGTTCCTGTTCCTTGCAACCAGTCCCGCTATCTGCGTGTCCACGACCACATGCCTGCTGTTGTTCACTATCAGCCCCTGCTCGCTTACCTGCAGCTCCCTCAGGGAGTTATAACTTGTACCGTTCATATTCGGGGTAGCTATGTCCAGCTGGTCTACGCCCGAAGCCGTCCTCGTCACCCTAGTATTGCCTATGCTTACAGGATCAGGTATTATCCCTGAAAACAGGTTGAAATTAAAAAACAGCAGCACAAAAAAGGATATTACCTTTCTGACTGCCG
>CAYYAV010000193.1:0-3931 GCA_964469865.1 uncultured Fusobacteriales bacterium
GGAAAATATCAAATAGATGCTGCAACTTGTATAGATTGTGGAGCATGTGAAGGAGTATGTCCAGTAGAAGCAATATCTCAAGCAAGCTAATATTAAAATATTGATATAATATAAACCCTCAGAAATGAGGGTTTTTTATTTTCTCCAAAGTATAATTTTCTAGCTGTCTGTAAAGCTAATGATTGGTAGTTTTTCATAAGTAATCAGGATATATAATCATAATTAATTATCGCAGTCATTACATTTCCCCTTAAATACAGATAGATGTGAAAAAAGGGAAAATCCTTTTTTTCTTAGAATCCTTTTTTCCTTTTCTGTAGTAGGTAATTCAGGAAGGGATTCAATATGTCTGCATGAGCTACATACAAAAAATGTAGCATTTTCATCTTTAAAATAATATTTCTCATTTTCAAGCTCAAAGGAATATATATACTGTTTCTTTTCAAGGAAATCAAGTGCTCTGTACACCGTTGACATATCAAAGTCTACCTGAAGTTTTAAAGTCTTGGCATTTAAAGGGATTCTTGAAGTATATATTATTTCCAGAATTTTTTTTCTTTTTTCAGTAAGTTTCATATTTACCTCATCTTATTATTTTAACTTATTTTAATATTGATTACTAATTTGCGAATTATTTGCGTATATATGTATTTTATATTATAAATTTAAATTTGTCAATATACATAAAAATCAGTATTTTCAAATATTTGAATATATATTCATATTTAAAAATGTTTGACTATTGAAATAGTTGTGATATAATGAAAAATATAAATTTAATTATATTAAACATATTTTCAGGAGGTTCTTAAAATGAAAAGAGGAAATGTAATAATCCTTATACTTGCTCTATTAATAATGCTAGTGTCATGTGGAGGAAATGATAAGAAGATAGAAGAGAAGAAGAATGAAGTGGTATTTGCAAATTTCAGGGATATAAGGGACTTAAATCCGCATAACTATGCAGGAGAGCTATATGCCCAGAATATGCTTTATGAAGGGCTTGTAAAAATTAACCCAGAAGGGGGAGATAATCCCATGGCTGGCAGAAAAATGGGAAATAACAGACGATGGGAAATCATATACATTCTTTCTTAGGAAGGATGTGGTGTTTTCTGACGGCGAAAAGTTCAATGCTAAAGCTGTAAAAGCGAACTTTGATGCAATAATGGATAATAAGGAAAGACATGGATGGCTTGAAAGTGTAAGATTGTTTGAAAAATTTGAAGAGGTAGATGAGTATACATTCAGACTGACATTAAAGGAACCTTATTTTCCAATGTTGACAGAACTTGGAGTAATAAGACCTTTCAGATTCATTTCTCCAAAAGCGATGAAGAACGGGACAACAAAGAACGGTGTAGATGGAAAATATATCGGAACAGGGCCATATATACTGAAGCAGAATGCTGTGGATCAGGAGGCAGTATTTGAAGTAAATGAGAAATACTGGGGAGAAAAACCAAAAATAAAGACTGTAAGGGTAAAGGTAATACCTGATGTAAATACAAGAAGCATGGCTCTTGAAAAAGGTGAACTGGATATTATCTTCGGAAGAGATATGATAGATGCTGAGACAGTTAACCGTTTTGAAGATAAGAAGGGATTCAAAGTAAAGCTGTCAGAACCTCTGGCAACAAGGATGCTAATGGTTAATACGACAAAAGGGGTATTAAAGGATAAGAAAGTACGTCAGGCGTTGCAGCATGTAATAGATAAGAAGGCTGTATCTGAAGGTATTTTTTCAGGAATAGAAGCTCCGGCAGATACACTTTTCTCTAAGAATATACCTTATGCGGATATTAACCTGAAACCTTACGGATATTCGTTGGAAATGGCGGGGAAGCTCCTGGATGAAGCAGGATGGAAACCGGGAAAAGATGGTAAAAGGGAAAAAGAAGGAAAGAATCTGGTAATTACTTTAAACTATGACAGTGACAGTGTAAGTGAAAAATCCATATCTGAGTATTTTAAAGACCAGCTTAATAAGATAGGAGTGGAACTGAAAATAGCAGGTGAAGAAGAACAGTCAAATAGGGACAGGAAAAATAAGGGAGATTTTGAAATAACATTTGCAACTTCATGGGGGACACCTTATGATCCGATATCATTCCTGGGAGCTATGACGCATTTTCCAGGACACGGGGAATATATGGCTCAGAGAGGGCTACCTAACATTGATGATATGAACAGGGAGATTCTGGAAGCTCTGAAGACAACCGACGAAAATAAAAGGAAAGAAACATTCACTAAAGTATTTACTATACTACATGACGAAGGAGTATACATTCCATTGACATATGAAAAGAACAGGGTGATATATAAGGAAATATTGAAAAATGTAGAATTTGAAATATCACCATATGAAATACCTTTCTATATGATGAGCTATTAGTACGATAAGATGTAAAAGAGTTTTTATAAAATACGTCCTCTAATTATTTTATTTAATAATTAAAAATATTTGACAATCAAAATAATGATGTTATAATATAATATAAAAAAAATAATTTAGGAGGATAAACAGATGAAAAAGAATAGGAATATTAAAAAAATCTTATTTTTATTAACGACATTTATTTTTATAATGTCTTGTGGAAACAAAACAGAAGCTCAGAAAACAGAAGAGAAAAAAGACGAAATCGTATTTGCAAACTTCAGGGATATAAGGGATTTGAATCCGCATAACTATGCAGGAGAGATGTATGCCCAGAACATGCTTTATGAAGGACTTGTAAAAATAAATAATAAAGGAGAAATAATCCCATCTCTTGCAGAGAAATGGGAAATTTCAGAAGATGGTAAAGAATATACATTCTATTTAAGGAAAGGGGTAGTGTTTTCTGACGGAGAACCATTTAATTCACAGGCTGTAAAAGCGAACTTTGACGCAATAATGGATAATAAGGAAAGACATGGATGGCTTGAAAGCGTAAGACTATTTGATGGTTTTGAAATGCCTGATGAATATACATTTAAGATAAAGATGAAGGATTCATATTATCCAATGCTGGTAGAATTGGGAGTAATAAGACCTTTCAGGTTTATTTCCCCAAAGGCAATGAAAAACGGGACAACAAAAAATGGAGTTGATGGAAAATATATTGGAACAGGACCTTATGTGCTAAAACAGAATGCTGTCGATCAGGAAGCAATATTTGAAGTAAATGAAAAATACTGGGGAGAAAAACCTAAAATTAAAAAAGTGAGAGTGAAAGTCATACCTGACGGACAGACTAGAGCATTGGCACTTGAAAAGGGAGAGCTTGATATTTTATTTGGGAAAGATATGATAAATGCTCAAACTATGTCAAAATTTAAAGACAAGAAAGGGTTCAAAGTGGAATTGTCAGAATCTGTGGCCACTAGAATGATACTTATAAATACTACAAAAGAAGCCTTGGCAGATAAGAAGGTAAGAAAAGCACTTCAGCATGTAATTGATAAGAACTCTATATCAGAAGGAATATTTGAAGGGACAGAAGCTCCGGCAGATACAGTGCTGGCTAAGACAGTTCCTTATGCAAATATTGATCTGAAACCTTATACATATTCCCTGGAAGAAGCAGGAAAGCTTCTGGATGAAGCAGGATGGAAAATGGGAGCTTCAGGTAAGAGGGAGAAAAATGGGAAAAAGCTGGAATTATCCCTTAATTATAATGCAGACAGTGTAAGTGAAAAAGCTATATCTGAATATTTTATGCAGCAGTTTGGGAAAATAGGTATTGATCTTAAAATTATCGGTGAAGAAGAACAGTCTTATAGGGATAGAATGAAAAAAGGGGACTTTGATATAATATTTAATATTCCATGGGGGACTCCTTATGATCCACAGGCTTTTCTTGGAGGGATGAGACAGCCGGTATACGGAGATTATGCGGCACAGCAGGGGCTTCCAAATAAAAAACAGATGGATGAGGAAATATTAAAA
>CAYYAV010000194.1:0-3921 GCA_964469865.1 uncultured Fusobacteriales bacterium
AAAAAATAAATCTTTTACAGATAGACCGTAATGAAAAAAACGGGTGGGTTTCAGTGGTTTTTGAGTATAAAAAAATATTATAAGAAAACAGGAGAAAAAATGATAATTGCAATAGACGGACCTGCAGGAAGCGGGAAAAGCACCATAGCTAAACTTATTGCCAGAGAATTGGGAATGATTTATTTAGATACCGGTGCTATGTATAGACTTTTTACATTAAAAGTTCTAAGGGAAAAAATAGATTTCAACGATAAGGAAAATATGGCTAAAATTTTAAACAGTTTAGAAATAGAGATTGAAAGAGACAAATTCCTTTTAGACGGAGAAGATGTAAGTGAAGAAATAAGGAAACCTGAAGTATCTGAAAATGTATCTGAAATAGCTGCTATAAAAGAAGTGAGAGGGAAAATGGTTGAAATGCAGAGGAAATTTTCCGAGAGCAGGGATGTTGTTCTGGATGGACGGGATATAGGGACAGTGGTTTTTCCAGATGCGGATATGAAGATATTTCTTGTTGCTGATCCAATGGAAAGAGCGGAAAGACGATACAGAGAGTTAATCTCAAAAGGAGAAGAGGTCTCTTTAGATGAGATTTTTAGAAATATAGTGACAAGAGATGAGATAGATTCTACTAGAAAAATTTCTCCACTAAAAATGGGAGAAGGAGCTGTAAAAGTAGATACAACCGGTAAAAATTTTGATGAAGTGAAATCTGAAATAATGAAAATATACAAAAATAAAATGAGAAAAAATGAAAATTTTTAAAAAAAAAGAAAAAATTTCAAAAAAAACACTAGACAAATACAGAAAATAGTGTATAATAAGTAGAGAATCGTTAAATGAAAGACGACAAATTTCACGGAGGTTTATAATTATGTCAAAAAAAGAATTTGTAGAAGCTTATGCAAAAGCTACAGGAGAAACTAAAAAAAGAGCTGAAGAATTAGTAAATGAGTTCTTAGGAACAGTTGAAGGTGCTTTAGTTAAAGGTGAAACAGTTCAGTTTGTTGGCTGGGGAACATTCGGTGTTCAAAAAAGAGCTGCAAGAACTGGAAGAAATCCACAAACAGGAAAAGAAATTAAGATAGCTGCAAAAAAAGTAGTTAAATTTAAAGTTGGTAAAAAATTAGCTGATAAAGTTGCAGCTTCTAAAAAATAGTTATAGCTGACTGAATCAGAAAAAGACTATTAGATTAGATTTGATCTCTTCTAATAGTCTTTTATTAATATGATATAATTATAAGAAGTGAGACATAGAAGGATTTGGATAAATATAATAATTATAAATATCGGAGAAAAAAATGGGAGTATATAACATATTAAGATTTCTTTTATATGGAGTAATATTCATAATTTCTATTTTTAAAAAGAAGACAAGAGAATTCTTTATAAAAAGACTGTTTCAGAAGATACAGAACATGGAATTTAAAGAGGAAGATACAATTCTTGTACATATGTCTTCAGTAGGAGAATTTAATTTATCACAGGAACTGATAAGAAAGCTCATGCTAAAAGGAGAAAAGGTTATAATCTCTATCGTTACAGATACAGGTTATGAGACAGTCAAAAATATTTATGGCAAAAACAAAAATTTAAAGACCATATATTTTCCTTTAGATGATTATTTCCTATTGAAGAAACTTTTCAAGGAATATAATATAAAAAAGACTCTTATAATAGAAACTGAAATATGGCCAAATCTTTACAGATTTGCACATAAAAGTGGAGAATTGTTTATTATAAATGGAAGGCTCACTGAAAGAAAGCTAAAATCATATCTGAAAGTAAAAGGCTTTATAAGAAGAATCCTTAATCTGGCTAAAAAAATAATGGTACAGAGCGAAGAGGATAAAGAGAGGTATGAAAAGATAGGAGTAGATAAAAAAAAGATAGCAGTATATAAAAATTTAAAGTATTCTATAAGCTATGAAAAATTAGATGAGGAAAAAAAGAAAAAGTATTTTGAGCATAATTTATTTAAAGATAGGAAAAGGATAGTGTGTGGAAGTACAAGACCTGGTGAAGAGAAGATATGGCTGGATATATTTAAGGAAATCAATGAAAATGGAGAGTATCAGCTCATAATAGTTCCGAGACATCTGGAAAGGATAGTAGAGATAAAAGAAGAAATAGAAAAAGTTTTTGAATATAAAGATAAAAGTTATTCCATGTTGTCAGAGGGCAGGATGACCGACATCCTAATTGTAGATAAAATAGGAGTTCTGAGGGATTTTTATCAGCTGGCAGATTCTGTTTTTGTAGGAGGGACACTTGTAGATATTGGTGGACATTCTATATTGGAACCTCTGTATTATGGGAAGCTTCCAATAATAGGAGAATACTTCCAGAATATAGAAGAAATAGTAAAAGATGCTCTAAAAATGGGATTTGTAAAAATTGTAAAGAATAAAAATGAAATAATTGAATATCTTAAAATGTGTGAAGTGGTAGATACAGGAGAATTTTTTGAAAAGAATAATGAAATCGGAAAAATAATTGAAGAATTATACAATTAGATGAAAAGAAAAAGAGGAAAAATAGATGATGATAGAGAAAAGGGAATTAGAACTTATCAATGGAAAAGAACTATGGAAATATTTTTTTGAAAAGCCTAAAAATAATTATAATAAATATATGTATGAAATGACAGAATACCCTGGTTATCTTATGTATGATAATGAAAAGGTAGATGCATATAAAGGAAAGTGGAAAGAATTTTTTAGTAATGACAGTGACATCTTTCTTGAAATAGGATGTGGAAGTGGAAATTTTACAGTAGGAAATGCAGAAAGATTTGTAAATAGAAATTATATTGCACTGGAACTTAGATTTAAGAGATTAGTACTTGGAGCAAGGAAGTCCAAGAAAAGAAATCTGAAAAATATTATCTTTATACGAAAAAGAGGGGAAACTATACTTGATTTTCTGGCTAAGGAAGAGATATCAGGAGTTTATATTAATTTCCCTGATCCATGGGAAGGGGAAGAGCGTAAAAGAATAGTAAACAGAGAATTATTCAGAAAATTGGATATTGTTTTAAAAGATAAAGGAAAACTGTTCTTTAAGACAGATCATCATCAATATTATGAAGATGTATTGAAGCTGGTAAAAGACCTTGAAGGATATAGTGTAGTCTATCACACTGATGACCTTCATAATTCTGAAAAGGCGGAAGATAATATAAAAACAGAATTTGAACAGCTGTTCCTGAATAAGCACAATATGAATATAAAGTATATAGAAGTGGAGAAGATATAAATACCGGAAATGGAAAAACTTAAGCTATAAAAGGAAAAACTTCAAAAGTGGAAGGTTTAAAAATAGATGTTGGAAATGGAATATATATTAATAAATTTAAGCATTAAAGAAAAATAAATATACAATATTGACAAAAATGATAAAATGTGGTATCATCTTTCAGTATACGCATAAACAGGGTGGCTAATACCCAATTTAGCGATTTTAATAATATGGAGGTGGACATAGAATGTTTGCAGTGATTAAGACAGGTGGAAAACAGTACAAGGTAGAAGTTGGAACTGTATTAAATGTAGAAAAATTAGCAGCTGAAGTAAATTCAGACATAGAAATCAAAGAAGTTTTACTAGTTGGAGAAGGAGAGAATGTAACAGTCGGAACTCCTGTAGTAGATTCAGCTTCTGTAGTAGTTACAGTGAAGGAACATGGAAAAGCTGATAAAAAAATCAACTTTAAATATAACAAGAAGACTTATTACAGAAAAAAAGGTCATAGACAGCAATATACAACTATTGAAGTTAAAGCAATAAATGCATAATTAAGTTTTTAATAAAGTAGATGAGTTCTAATGATAAAGATAAAGATTCAAAAACATAATGATAATATTGTATATTTTAAAATATCTTTTGTCAGTGTTAGTCTTTTGTATTACTTCATTCAACG
>CAYYAV010000195.1:0-3883 GCA_964469865.1 uncultured Fusobacteriales bacterium
GATTGTCAATTTTATCAATTTCGGTGTAGTCAAAATCACTAAAAAGAAAAACACCGCCTTCATTAAAAATCTCCTTTACTTTCTGTGTCTTCTCATAATTACTGATTTTGCCATCAGAATAAGTTTTTGTAATTTTCTTTTTTAAAGGTTCATAAATAGCAAATTTTATATTCCGGCTATTACCTGTTATAATCTTGTCAGCATCTTGAAACATATCTATGGAAGAAGGATAGTATTTACTCAAAAATTTATGGTCAAGGGTCATCAATCCTTCCTGTTCCAATATTTTTAAGGCATCCCGTGTACTATTAGAATTAATGCCGGTAATAACAAATGTGTTGGAAGGTATATCATCTGCATTAGAGTATTTAGAAAATAATACACTATGATTACTGAAAACAGGACCCAGATTAATAAGTTCAAGGCGGTCATTCTTTCCATAGACACTTTGTGAATTAAGATTCCTTATATTATTATTTGCAAGTTCAAGATCTTCAGAATTGAAAGTCATAACAATGTCAACTTCCCTGTTCAATAAATCAGTCTCTCCACTGGTTATATTGGAAATTTCATTGTCAATGATGACAATATATCCTGTTTCCCTTTCTACAGCCTTGGCAATCTCCCTGATCATATCCTGATTAGCATTCTTCAAAACTCCAAGAGTTATGACTTTTCCGGTACAGCCTGTAAAAAGGCATAGAATTACTGTTATAATTAGTAATTTTTTAAACATATGACACCTCTATTTTCATTGTATTGTCTAGTGTATATATTATACTTTAAATAGATTAAAATACCATTAGAAAAAAATGGTAAATTCAATATATTTCTAGAATATTTACTGAATTTACCTAAATTAAAATATTTATTTTTTTATAACTACTTTATTATTTTCAATACTAATATCTTTAATAAGTTGAACCTTTTCAATATAGCTCAAATCAATCAACTCTTTTTTTTCAAGCTGTCCAAGAGCAATATTCAACCCTGTCCTTATGATAGGCTTCTTAGAGATATCTATATCCTTTCCTTCTTTAGTTAGTCCAATCAGCTTTAAATCATCAAGATATAGCTTAGATTCCATAAAATCATATTTTAAGCCCGTTTCAAAGGTCATTGTTCCTGAAATCTTATCGTTTAAGGCATCATTTAAATATTCTGCAGTAATAACAAGCCTATCATTCTCAAACTTTGTTTTTGGACTGTATAACTTGATCTTACCTGCAGGATAAGATTTTTCTATAGGAAATTTATTGTTTACAGCAGCAGTTATCATAGAATTAGGAATTTTCAAATATTTTTCCTTATAGATATAGATACCTAGACCAATAGTTGCCACTATTATGAGAAAAAAGAGAAACTTTATAATTTTTTTCATGTTTCACCTCAATTTATAAGATTTTTATAACCGGATAATAATATCATTAATGTCTTTTAAAAAACTTAGAAAAAACATTGAAATAGATGATTGAAGATATTTATATAAATAATATATATAATACATATAAAAAATATTAAACAGAAATTATCGAAAAATTAATTTTATAAGGTATAATTAATTGTATGTATATAATTAAAGAATAAATATGAAGCTACATTTGCTGATACTGAATGATTTCTTCAAATTTATAAATAGGTTATACATAGAAAATAAAGATATTTTTAGGAGGTTTATATGTTTTTTAATAAAGTCAAGGAAAGTGCAGACTATATATTATCCAGAATTGATACTGACATAGATGTTGCGGTCATTTTAGGAAGCGGTCTTGGTAAAATTACAGATATCATGGAGGATAAGAGGTCGATTCCTTATAAAGAAATTCCGAATTTTCCTCAAAGTTCAGTTGAAGGGCATGCAGGCAATCTTATATTTGGAAAAATAGGAAATACAAAGGTAATGGCCTTACAGGGGCGTTTCCATTATTATGAAGGATTTACAATGAAAGAAGTAGCATATCCGGTATATGTAATGAAACTGCTGGGAATTGATAAAATGATTGTTACGAATGCTTGTGGAGGAATAAACGAAGAGTTTAAACCGGGAGATCTTATGATTATTGACGATTTTATAAATTCGATAAGTGAAAATCCCTTGAGAGGGGAAAATGATGAACGTTTTGGACCAAGGTTTCCAGATATGTCGGAACCATATAGTAAAGAATTGAGAGAACATGCTGAAAAAATAGCAGATATTTTAGGAATAGAAGTAAAGCATGGAGTTTATACATTTTTTCAAGGTCCGTACTATGAAACGGCTGCGGAAATCCGTATGTATAAAAAAGCAGGAAGTGATGCTATAGGTATGTCTACTGTTCCTGAAACTATAGTTGCTAATTATATGGGTATAAAAACTTTAGGGATTTCATGTATTACAAATATGGCAACAGGATTACGTAAAGGGTACCATAGTCATAAGGAAGTAGTTGCTATTGCAGAAGAGGCAAGTAAAAGGCTTTGTAAATGGATGGAGATTCTTATTAAAGATTTATATAAATAAAATTATAAAAAATATTTTATAAAATTTATCCTTAATTTAGTTTTTTTATGGTATAATAAAACCACTAAAGTATGTATTGAGAGAAGAGGTCAGGAATATGGAAAAAAGGGAGATAAAAAAGGAACTGGTAATTATTACTGGAATGAGTGGTGCAGGAAAATCACAGGCTATGGATTTCTTTGAAGACAGGGGTTATTTCTGTATAGACAACTTTCCGATAAACCTGTTTCAATATTTAAATGAAATTTTTATAAGCAGTGAGAAAAGAGACAGGATTGCACTGGCTATAGATATAAGGAATCAGGAATTTATTGAGCAGTTTAATAAACAGCTTTCACTTTTAAATGACCTTAATATAGATTATACTATAATCTATCTGGATGCAAGAACTGACGTACTACTCAGTAGATACGAGCTGTCCAGAAGAAAACACCCATTGAATCTTCATGATACATTGCTGGATAATATAGAGGAGGAGAGAAGACTTATAAAGGACTTCATGCTAAAAGCTGATCTTATAATAGATACTTCTACTACTTCAGTTAAGGAATTTGAAAAGATACTGGAAAAGGAATTTGTAGGAAAGGCAAAGAAATTAAGCATAAATCTTACATCATTCGGATTTAAATATGGAATTCCATTAGATATACACTTAATGTTTGACTTAAGATTCCTCCCTAATCCGTATTATATTCCTGAATTGAGAAAAAAGACCGGAAATCATGAAGATGTAGCAAATTATGTAATGAGCCTGGAAGAGAGCAAGGAATTTTTTGATATGCTCTTAAATATGCTTGTATACCTTATTCCCAAATATGAAAAAGATGGGAAGGCACATTTAAGAATAGGCATAGGGTGTTCAGGTGGTCAGCACCGTTCAGCTACCTTTGTAAATAGGCTTCATGAGGAGTTGAGCAAAGTATTCAACTATAGAATAACAAAATTTCATAGAGAAATTGGAGATGAAAAAATACTGGATTAAATTAAAGTAAGGAAAAATAGATGGAAAATATAACCCCATCCCTAAGGTTTAAGGATATACCTATAAATCCAGGTGTATACTTAATGAAAAATGAAAAAGGGACGATAATATATGTAGGAAAGGCAAAAAATCTGAGAAACAGGGTTTCTTCCTATTTTAAAGGAATAAACTCACATGATATAAAAACTTCGGAACTTGTAAAAAATATAAAGGATATTGAATTCTTTATATGTAAAACAGAAGTTGAGGCACTTATTTTAGAAAATAATCTTATTAAAAAGAATAGGCCGAAATACAATATACTTTTAAAAGATGAGAAGACATACCCATATATAAAATTTACTAAGGAAAGATTTCCTAAGATAGAAATAGTGAGATGTACTAAAAGACTGGAGGAAAAA
>CAYYAV010000196.1:0-3877 GCA_964469865.1 uncultured Fusobacteriales bacterium
AGGGTATGAAAATGTGGAAGATATTGCTACGGCACTGGAATTTATTCACTGTTATTCCCTTGTTCATGATGACCTTCCTGCAATGGACGATGACATGTACAGACGGGGGAAACTGACAGCTCATATAAAATATGACGAAGCTACAGCTATTCTGGTAGGGGATTCCCTTCTGACAGAAGCCTTTAATATATTGGCACATTCTGAAAGTATATCAGACAGGAATAAGATTAATATAATAGGGAAACTTTCAGAGTATGCAGGATTTCATGGTATGACTGGTGGACAGTATATGGATATGGAATCAGAAAATAAGCAGGTGGGAAAAGATATTCTGGAATATATCCATAGCCACAAGACCGGGAAACTGCTGACAGCTTCCTTTGAACTTCCGTTAATTGCCCTTGACATTCCTTCTGAAAAAAGGGAAAGGCTTATAGAATATTCAAGGCTTCTCGGAATAGCATTCCAGATAAAGGATGATATCCTTGATATTGAAGGGGCATTTGAAGAAACGGGTAAGGAAGCGACAGACATTAAAAATGAGAAGACAACATTTCCAAGTCTTTTTGGGCTTGAGAGAAGTAAGGAAATGTTAAATGACTATATAATCAGGGCAAAAAATATAATATTGGAAAATTTTGACGGGAATGGACTCTTTATTGAACTGGCAGAATTTTTCGGAAATCGTGGAGCTTAATATGTTTATAGAAAAAGAAGGTTATTATTTTATAGAAGAATTTGAAAAATATGGGATAAATGCCGTATATACTAAAAAAGTGATGGGAAACATGTCTGACTACTGTCCGCTGGAAGGTCAGGCAGAAGGGACTCAGAAAAGGAACAGGAAAGTCCTTTTAGATAATCTTGCTCTTGAAAGGCAGGAAGTTATGGCTTTCCAGACACATTCTGCCAATGTTCAGGATATAGGTGATTCTACAGAAAAGTATTATTATGAAAAGGAATGTAATGTGGACGGTTTTATAACAAAGCGACAAGATATTGCAATTTTTACATTTTATGCAGACTGTCTTCCGATTTTTGTGTATGACAAGAAAAATAAAGTTATAGGGGTATGGCATTCAGGATGGCCGGGAACTTATGGTGAGATAATGAAAAATGGACTGAAGGTAATGGAAGAGAAATACAATACCCTTCCGGATGATGTACTTATGGGTCTCGGTATTGGAATAGGTGTGGAAAATTATGAAGTAGGTATAGATTTTTATGAGAAATTTTCAGAAAAATTTGGTTCAGAAAGTGAAATAATAAAAAAATCATTTAAACTTAATGACAAGACAGGAAAATATCATTTTGATAATACCAAGTTTAATGAAATAATGGCTCTTTCGCTCGGAATAAGAAAAGAGAATCTCATAATATCATCAGAAAGCACATGGAATGAAAAATTCCATTCCCATAGGAGAGAAGGAAATAAAGCAGGCAGGGCTACGGCAATGATAAGTTTTAAATAAGAAAGATATTTATTTTACGGTATACAGGTATTTTTAAAACAGATGTATTTTTAGGAAAGGATATGTGATTAAGTATGAAAAAAATATTTTTATTATTATTTTTAATGAGTGGGCTAAGTTTTTCTGAAACATGCAACTGGATATCGGATAGACCGACTTTATATGAGAAGAAGATAATAGACCTTGTAAAGGAAAAGAAAATGACTGATAAGATTTATTGTGATACTGATAATGAGAGAATGGTTTATCAGTTAATAAATGAAGATGGATTTTCTGACAGTTTGGAAATAGGTCTCATATATAATAAAAAAGAAAGAAAAAATTTGACTTATAAAGAAATTTTAAATTATATAGTCCAGTTTGATGGAGATGTAAGTAAACTTAATATAATAAAAAATTTAAGTGACAGGGAATTTGATTTTTCTCCTAAACTGTACAATTATAGGATGTATATCTATTTTCCTGAAGTGGATGATATATTTATGGTAATGAAGAATACTATGGATTTAGAAAAAGGAAAATGGGACTATTATTATAGTACTGATTTTTTTAGTAAATCGAATGAAGATGATATAGAGATGATAAATTTTCTGGAAGAGGGAGATGTTTATCCTACTGATGATATAATATACTAAAATTTAATAAAAAGGCTACCTTTAAAGTAATTAGATACAAGTAGATAATAAAGAATTTTTATGAAATATTACTTTGTATAAAGATTATTACTTTAGAGACTAGCCTTATTTAATTTAATTTAATTTTATCCACCTAAATATGCTTTCTTGATTTCAGGATTAGTTATAAGTTCCTTTCCTGTACCTTCAAGTATAATCTGTCCTGTTTCAAGGACATATCCCCTGTCGGCTATAGAAAGTGCCATATTGGCATTCTGTTCTACAAGAAGAATTGTAACTTCCTGTTCCTTATTTATTCTTTCTATTATTTTAAATATTTCCTGAACCAGAAGAGGAGCTAACCCCATTGAAGGTTCATCAAGTAGAAGCAGGCTAGGTCTTGACATAAGAGCTCTTGCCATAGCGAGCATCTGCTGTTCTCCACCACTCATTGTTCCGGCAAGCTGCTTTTTTCTTTCAGACAGCCTTGGAAAAAGATTGAACATTTCATTCATACTCTCTTTTATTTCATCTTTATTATGTCTGGTAAATGCACCCATTTCAAGATTTTCCAGTACAGTCAGCTGAGTAAAGATTCTTCTTCCTTCTGGAACATGGGCCATACCCTGTGATACAAGCTTATGAGCTTCAATATTAGTTACATTTATACCATTAAGAGAAATCTCCCCTGACTTAATTGGAATAAGTCCAGATACTGCATGAAGAGTAGATGTCTTTCCGGCACCATTTGCTCCAATAAGGGAAACTATTTCTCCTTTTTTTATCTGAAATGAAATATTTTTTATGGCGTGTATTCCTCCGTAATATACATTCAGGTCATTTACATTTAAAATATTCACAATATCCTCCTGTTTTTATTTTACATCTACTGTCATTCTCCTAGGTAGGCAGTAATAACTTCCTTGTTATTCTGAATTTCTTCTGGTAGTCCAGATGCAATAATTTTACCAAAGTTTAATACATAAAGCCTTTCACAGATTCCCATTACCAGCTCCATATCATGTTCTATAAGCAAAATGGAAATACTGAACTTCTTTCTGATAAAACTTATAGTATTCATAAGTTCTTTAGTTTCATTTGGATTCATTCCTGCAGCAGGCTCATCAAGAAGGAGTAATTTTGGAGATGTAGCAAGAGCTCTTGCAATTTCCAATTTTCTCTGCTGTCCATAGGAAAGATTTCCGGCGGTGATATTAGCCATTTCAGTCATATCAAATATATTTAAAAGATCGAGAGCCGTATCTGTAACAGCCTTCTCTTCCATCCAGAATTTTGGGAGCCTGAAAATAGCAGATACTGTAGAATAACTCATACTATTATTTAAAGCCAGTTTTACGTTGTCAAGTACAGAAAGGTTTTTAAACAGCCTTATATTCTGAAAAGTCCTGGCTACTCCTAAAGATACAATCTGTGGAGTAGTTTTCTTATTTATAATAACATCATTTATGGAAATATCTCCATTTGTAGGCTTGTAAACTCCGGTAAGAAGATTAAATATAGTCGTTTTACCTGCACCATTTGGTCCAATTAACCCTACAAGCTCGTCCTCTTTAATTTCTAAATTAACATTATCAACAGCTCTAAGTCCACCAAAAGATATTCCTAAATTTGTGGTTTTTAATAATGACATCTCTTTAACTCCTAATATTTTTATTTTTATTATTTAATGCCCGGTTTTTTATTGTTTTCATTTTTCTTACAAATCTAGGGATAGTCAGTTCTTAGATCGGAAGAGCACACGTCTGAACTCCAGTCACTAATGCGCATCTC
>CAYYAV010000197.1:0-3874 GCA_964469865.1 uncultured Fusobacteriales bacterium
CTCTTTCCCTACACGACGCTCTTCCGATCTACAGCACTACTACCCTTATTAAAGAAGAAGTATAAGTTATACATCCTGTCAAACTTTCATAAGGATTCTTTTGAAGAGCTGAACAGGAGACATGAGTTTTTCAGGATTTTTGACGGTCACGTAGTTTCCTGCTATTATCATCAGATAAAACCTGAAAAAGGGATATATGAGACACTCATTAATAAATTTCAGTTAAATCCGGAAGAAACAGTTTTTATAGATGATTCCGGGATAAATATTGAAATGGCTGAAAAAATGGGAATAAACGGGATTCATCTGCCGGATTATGACGAGCTTGAAAAGAAGCTGGAAAAATTTTTAAAATAAACTAGGAAAGAAAAGGTATATGATGTTGAAAAAAATTATATTACTATTAATAATAAGCTTGATATTTGCTCTTAATGCAATATCTGCCCAGGAAAATGAAGTAATTATTCCTAAAGGTCTCAAACCGGGAGATACGATAGGTATTGTAGCTCCTGCAAATTATACAGGAGATTCTGCACAATATGAAATCAATTATCTTATAAACAGGGGATTTAACATTGTATACGGAAGGTCCTATTATGCAAGATGGTATGGTTTCGGAGGAACTGACGATGTAAGGGCACAGGATATAAATGAAATGTTTGCCAATAAGGAAATAGATGCAATATTCGCCATAAGAGGAGGTTATGGGGCCATAAGATTCGTAGATAAGCTGAACTATGATATTATAAGGAAAAATCCTAAAATATTTTCAGGATTTAGCGATATAACTACATTGCTTATAGCTATAAATGAAAAAACCGGATTAGTGACATATCATGGACCTATGAGCTCTAATTTTAAGGATATCCCATTTACAACAGAGAGTTCTTTTAACAGGACCTTTCTGGAAAACAGTAAATTTAATCTACTGGAGTTTGATGATACATTTATAGTGATGAAAGGTGGAAGGGGTGAAGGGAAGATTACAGGGGGAAACCTTTCCTTGATAGTTGCATCGCTCGGGACACCATATGAAATAGATACAGATGGGAAGATACTCTTTATAGAAGAAACAGGGGAAGAAAGCTATAGAGTGGATAGAATGTTGCAGCAGCTTAAACTGGCAGGGAAGTTGAAGAACCTAAAAGGACTAATACTGGGAGATTTTAATAATGCCAAGAAATCAGATCCCACGGATATGAGTCTAGATGAAGTTTTTTATAATAATTTCGGTAATCTGGGAATCCCGATTATAAAAGATTTTAAGTCTGGTCATGTAAGACCTTTTATTTCAGTTCCTATAGGGATTAATGCCAGAATAGATACCTACAAAAGAGAAATCATAATAGACAAGGCTGTAAAATAGGAGATCTTTAGAAATGAAAAAATATTATCAGTACCATTATTATAGCAGGAAAGAGAAGATGGACCGGACTGTAAACGGTAAATACATTATTATAGAATTATCTGATAGGGATAGTGCTGTAGTAGACAGAGCATTGAAGGCAGATTCACAGACTAAATAAAAGGAATTGATATGAAAGAAGAGCGTTATAAAAAAATATTAGAAAAATTAAACAGACAGGATATTGTAACTATAGGAAGTTTAAGTCAGGAATTGAACGTAGCTAAAATGACAATAAGGAGGGATCTTACTGAGCTTGAGAAAAAAGGTGTCTTAAAAAAAGTTCATGGAGGTGCTACCAGAAATATACCTGAACATCTTGAAAATGAAAGGTTGTATCTTGAGAGAAGAGAAAAAAATATAGAAAGTAAAAAATACGTAGCCAGAATAGCTGCTAAAATAATAGAAGAAGGAGATGTTGTCTATATTGGACCCGGAACTACTACTGAAAGGATACTGGACTATGTGGGCGGCAAGAAAATAACAGTAGTAACAAATTCTTTATCAATAATAACTAAATATTATAATAACTTAAATATTAGAATGATGATATTAGGTGGAATAGTAAGAAATGATAGCGAAGCTATAACACCGGATTATTTTTTAGACAGTATAAGAAAAATAAATGTTGATAAATGTTTTGTAGGGACTAATGGAATAAGTGAAACCAAAATAACAACATCGACTTTTGGAGAAGGACTGGTTGAAGAAGTGCTATTAAATAATTCTAAGCAGCGTTATGTAGTTACGGATAGTTCAAAATTTAATAAAGAAGCAATTTATAGTTTTTTAAATCCTGAAATACTGACAGCAGTAATAACAGACAGTCATATTGAAAAGAAAGAATTAAACCGCTATAGAAAAATATACAATGTTATTAATAAATAATAGGATAGGCTGTATCTTTATCTTGTGTTCTGATTCAAGAAAAGGTACAGTCTTTAATTTTTATTAGATATTATGAGATAATCTATATGAGGAAACAGGATATGATGAAAAAAGTTAAAACACCTATTGACAACAGCATAAAAATAAGTTAAAATCAAGAAAATGAAAATTTAATATACATATAGGATAATATAAAGGAGTGAAGGCATATGGGGGAAAAAAGTAAATCCGGATCTATATCCGGTAAAATAAACAGTAAAACGGCAGTCAGAAAGGTAATATCCTTTTTTGTGCTGCTGTTTTTTAATTTCAACCTTTTTTCAGGGATAATACCTGACCTGTAAGCATAGGCAATACGAGGTTGACGAGGACGGCTTCTGGCATAGACCAGCTGGAAATAGCTACCCCGAACATGAACGGCACTAGCTACAACTCCCTTAAGGAGCTGCAGGTAAGCGAGCAGGGGCTGATATTGAACAACAGCAGACATGTTCTGGGACTGTCAGATGGGGACATATACATATAGGGGACGAAGGACAGGCTTGAGAGCCTGTACAATTCGCATACGACAAAGAGGTTTATGGGAGTGAGGTATGGGAACAGCAGCAGTAATATAAGCATAAACCAGGAGAAGTACCGGCTAAGCCAGCTTTATGGTGAAGCAGGTATGGAGATAGATTCGGAAGGCAGGCTAAGGATAGAGGGGTCAGACATCCGGAGCGTAGGCAGCGTATTCCTGAGAGGCAAGCTGGGAGTAGAGGTAGTCCATGGAATAGAAGAGGGCAGGAGATACACCGCTTGTTATGATAGGAAGTGAACTAGGCTATAATGCAGGGCAGCTTGGGAATGATTGGGAGGATGATATTTGGATTGTGCATCATCCAGATGGAGTAAATCATGTTTCAATCTATGATGATATAGCTGGATTGGTGTATAGTTATGGTGAACCTGTTCCATATGCTGAGGAAGTTTATAAACAAAAAGGCTTAAAAAGAAAGGGTAGTTTAGGAAAAGCAGAAAACGATGTATTACAAGTTTCTTCATTGAGCGGTTATTTAAAAAGTTATAAATCAAAAAAATCAGATATAGCATTTTTTAGGCTGGTATTATCTGATAATGATTTGAAAATTGTTGAAAATAATTTAAAAAATTCAACAAATGGATTAATAGAATTTAAGTGTATAGGAAATAAGTGTTCTGATAATGGAATAAAAACTGCAAGGGAGAGTGGAAGATATTATCTTTCAACAGGCGAAAAAAGATATGGATTATTAAAAAACAATTGTACAGTGTTTGTGCTAAGACAATTTAAGGGAACTTCAAAAGAAAGAAAATTATCCAATATAGGAATTTTACCATCAAATTTAAGGGACTTTGCTATAAGTAATAATAACTCGGATATGTTAAAGTATTATGATTACAATGGAAGTAGATCTACTATAACTATGGACTTAAATAATAAAACGGGATCTCAAATAAAAAAAGAATTAAAGAGGTATGAATAATATGGAATCAATTAAAATAGATATGAGAGTGTCCAGAATTTTGTGTAAACTCAAAATATAATATATGGTACAGGAT
>CAYYAV010000198.1:0-3861 GCA_964469865.1 uncultured Fusobacteriales bacterium
TTTCACATCTTCATAATATGAATACCATGCATTTTTTGCACCAGCTTTTAACAGGTCCCTGTATGTTGGCAGAGAAAAGTTCTTAGGAATAACTATCGGATCATTAGCAGCATTAATAAACCATATTGGAATATTTTTGATTTTCTCTATTTTTTCAGGAGTAAACCATAATTTATCAGTTAAAATGAAATTTGAAGTTCCAGGAAGGTTTTCTGTTCTTCTTTTGTAAGTACCATTAGGATTTTTCTCATATTCATAATAAGAATATGCTTCACAAATAGGATAGGCAGCTGCAAAATAAGTAGGATATTCAATAATCATATTTATGGTCATATATCCCCCGTTAGAATCACCGCCTATATAGATTCTGTTCTTATCGACATAGGGATTGACAGCTATATAGTCTTCAATTGCCTTCATTAAGATCTGAGTATATCTGGAAACCCCGCTTCCGTTACCGTTTGTTCCATCACCTTCATCCATCCAGTAAGTCGGAGACTGAACAATTAAAACAAATGCACCTTTTTCCTTATTGGATCCGGAAGTAAAATAGGATTGTATTTCAGGTCTGGCAAGAGCAGCAGCTTCATTTCCAAGAATAGCTATGTCAGGGTCTGTACCACCTTCTCCCTGTCCATGTAGCCATATTATGAGAGGTTTCTTGTTTCCTGACTTTAATTGAGCCGGCTCATAGGCAGCGAGATGAAGTTTTAATGTATCTGTTTTTTGTGTAATAGGATTTATGTAGTCTCCTGAAATAGAATCACGGAAGTTAAACATTTCTGTATCTGGAACAATTCTGTTATTTATTGTGTCTTTTGTTAAACCTGGAACAAAAAAAGTATTACTTCCAATTTTTATATTACCACCTTTAATATCTACAATATAATTGGAAACCCATTGGTTCATAAGAATTTTAGTATTATATTTAAATGGAGAAGCAGAATATCTAAAACTGTTCTTTATTGTTGATATTTCCAAGTCAAATGTTATAAATTCCGAGCTGGAAACCTTTTTCCCTTTTTTATCAGAAATATATATATCCCTTATTTTTCTTTCTATCCCTGCAGTAGTTACTTTCCATGAATGTTTCTGTTCAATAGAAGTAATTTTTTCTGGAAATTCTACAATGATTTTGGAAACAACAGGACCACCTTCTATTCCTTCTATAAACATATATATGTCCTTCGGCTCAATCTGACGGTTTTTAGTTTTTATTGAAGGTTCATTAGAATACACTGTAAAAACTGATAAGATTAATAAAATAATAAAAAATATCTGTTCCTTTTTCATGATGATACCTCCTGTTCCTATTTTACAAATTTATAAACGGCTAAAATCAGGTCTGAAAATTTCTAAATTGTTAAATTTTCCATCTCTATATTCATATTTAAAGACAGTACAGTTTGGAACTCCTTCTAAATATATTTCGGGATGCCATTTGGAAAAGAATGTGAAGCATGCTATGCCATGACTTACAGCAAGGACACTCCTATGATCTTCCTTCTCCATGATTTCGGTAAGCGTCTGAACCATTCTTTCACGTAGGGAAGTTTCTCCTTCTCCTCCTACAGAAGCATAAAATTCTCCAAAAATATTTCCATTTCCCAGTACAGGAGGATGAAAATCTTCGCTTTCTCCTTCAAATATTCCAAATCCCATTTCTTTAAGTCCTTTGAGCCTCTTATAAGGTAGTTCAGTTATAATCTCCAGAGTATCTGAAGCTCTTTCCTGAGTAGAAGAGTAGGCATGAGTAAGTATGATACCATTTTTGGTAAAATAATCTTTTGCTATTTCTGCCTGTTTTATCCCAAGTTCAGTTAAAGGAGAGTCTACATTTCCCTGAATTTTTTTCCTTGCATTAAATAAAGTCTGTCCATGTCTCATCAGGTATAGTATTTTTTCCATCAATTATATTCCTTTCTATTCTCATTTTAATATATTAATTATTATACTTCTTTATCAAAATCATGATCTATTACATTTATAAGAGTAAACTGACCATTTTCAAATTCATATTCAAAAATAGTGCAGTTCTGTGAATGTCCATTATGAGGATAGTCACCCGCCCACTGAAGGAAGAACATATAGCATGAGCCTCCGTGACTGACAGCAAGAACATTTTTATGGTCATCTCTTTCCATAATTTTAATCAAAGTCTGGCTCATTCTTTTCTGAACATCCGTATCGCCTTCTCCACCATAAGCCACAAAAAAATCTCCGTAAGTACGCTTTCCTGGAGCAGGTTTAGGATTCAAGTATTCAGGTTCTCCTTCAAAAAGTCCAAAATTCCATTCCTTAATACCTTTAAGCCTAGTATAGGGCATATTACTATCGGTAATAATTTCAAGAGTATCCGAAGCTCTTTCCTGAGTAGAGGAATAGGCATGATCAAAAGTGATACCATTTTCTTTAAAATAAAGTCCTGCAATCCTGGCTTGTTTTTTTCCAAGTTCTGTGAGTGGAGAATCACAGCTTCCCTGAATTTTTTTTCTTTCGTTGAATAGAGTCTGTCCATGTCTCATCAAGTATAATTTCTTTTTCATAGAGTCCTCCTGAGTTTAGTATGTAGTTCATACATATTATACCATAAATTCATAAATTATTTGCAAAATAATATTATCCTACCTGATAAAAAATGGAGAATCTAAAAAAAGTTTCCCAAAAAGATAAAAATTTGATATAATAGTAGAGAAAATCAAAAATAAGGAGAGAAACAGGATGAAAAGGAAGAAAATAAGCAAAATCCTAGGTTTGATGCTATTGATACCGACTTTATCTTTTTCACAGGATATTTTTGCAGATTATAAAATACATTTTGATAAAGTACATTTGATAAACTATGTTCAGACTATAAATGATAATTTCAAAGTCATATCTACAGAAGACGGAAGCTTTATGATAGATGATTCAGGGAATTTCAGGATTCATGATGGTGGAGGACGACAGATTAATATAACTTTAAGGAATGGAATAATTGACGGAAAATATGAAGAATATTATAATAACGGAAGTATGTTTACTTCAGGGAACTATGTCAATGGAAAGAAAGAAGGAAAATGGCAGATTTATACTGAAAGCGGGAAATTGTGGAAGAGTTATGAATATAAGAATGACGAACTGAATGGTAAATATATCTCATATTATACAGATAGCGGAATAGAGGCTGAAAAAGGAATTTATGTAGACGGATTATTAAACGGGGAATGGATAGAAAATTATTCTTCAGGAAACCGGAAACTGTCAGGAACCTATGAAAATGGAAAGAGAAAGGGGACTTTTACTGAGTGGTATACAAGCGGAGTAAAGAAATCATCCATGGATTATAATAACAATGAATTAAATGGTAAAGTGCTAGTTTACTATGAAAGCGGAAGGCTGCTATATGAAGCCGATATGATAGGAAGAGAAGGAGTTTTAAAAGGGTATCATACAGACGGAAGGCTTGGGTTTGAAGGGAAAATAAGTAATAATCAGAAAACAGGGAAATGGAACTATTATGATTCTCTAGGAAATTTATATACAGCAATTGAATATTAAATTAATTAATATTAAAAAGAAAACAGATAAGGAACGGAGGGATTGAATGTCCTATTCAGCAACATTGAAAAGGGAACTTTTTAATAATGAAATTAAGAATAAGAAAGAAATAATGGCTGAACTTTTCGGGATATTTATCTCCAAGGAAGCTATAACAGAAAATGGTATATATTTTAGTACAGAGAATATCTCCCTAGCTAAAAGGGTGTATTCTAATCTGAAATCTGTGACAGATCTTGAGATCCAACTTAGATATCTTGTTAGTAACAGGTTGGGGACCCACAAGATCGGAAGAGCGTCGTGTAGGGAAAGAGTGTCTTC
>CAYYAV010000199.1:0-3850 GCA_964469865.1 uncultured Fusobacteriales bacterium
ATCATAACAATACAATTCCTCAATCAGCCAAAGAAGCACAAGATATTTTTTCGCGTTCTTATGGTATTGATGTTGATGTTGAAGAGTTAGAGGATTTTAAAAATCAAGACCTTGTGTTTGCAACAAGTTGGGAAACTGCTTATGCAGTCTTCAATCTTCAAGGGGAACGCCTTCATAAGTTTTACTTTGTTCAAGATTTTGAACCAGTTTTCTTTGGTGTAGGGTCGCGATATATGTTGGCTGAAGCAACCTATAAATTTGGTTTTTATGGTATTACCGCTGGAAAATGGCTTGTAAATAAAGTTGGACAATATGGGATGCAATCTGACTACTTTGATTTTGGTGCGGATATTGATATTTATAAGCCAAAATCCCCTATCGTTAAAAAGAAGAAAATTGCCTTTTATGCTCGTGCCCATACAGAGCGTAGGGGATTTGAAATCGGAGTACTGGCTTTAAAGATTTTTAAAGAACGTCATCCGGAATACGAAATCGAATTCTTTGGTCAAGATATGTCTAATTATGATATTCCTTTTGAATTCGTTGACCGCGGTATTTTAAATAAGGCGCAATTAGCAGAGGTTTATCACGAAAGTGTAGCTTGTCTTGTTCTCTCTTTAACAAATGTTTCATTATTACCATTGGAACTTTTGGTGGCTGGTTGTGTACCAGTCATGAATGATGGGGATAATAATCGTATGGTACTTGGTGAAATTGATGATATTCTCTATACAGAAGCCTATCCTGTGGCCCTAGCGGAAAAACTTTGCCAGGCTGTTGAGCGTTCCGATGTCAATGAACATGCTAAAGAAATGAGCGATAAATATACGGGTCTATCTTGGGAAGAGAGTTATAAAAAAGTTGAAATGATTATTCGTCGAGAGGTTTTGAATGGCTGATAAATTGAAAGCGACGGTATTTATTCCAGTTTATAACGGAGAACGGGACCATTTAGAAGAAACATTATCTGCTTTATACCGTCAAGTCACAGATTTTAAGTGGGATGTTCTAATAACAGATTCAGGTTCTTCTGATAATTCGGTTGCAATTATCAATCATTTTTCTGAAAAATACGGTAATCTCCGTCTTCTTCATTTATCAAAGGAAGAATTTTCGCATGGGAAAACTCGCCAAATGGCTGCTGAGATTAGTCAAGGTGAAATAATGGTCTATCTTACTCAAGACGCAGTTCCTCATAATGAGCAGTGGTTAGCGGAAATGGTAAGACCCTTTGCGATGCACTCGGATATCGTGGCCGTATTAGGAAATCAAAAACCACGTCATTACTGTTTTCCTGCCATGAAGTACGATATTCTAGCGGTATTTAATGAACAGGGCGTATCTGATTCATTGACTTTCTGGCAGAGATTAGACGAGAGCCGAAGAGGAAAATATACGAAAGAATCTTTTTATAGTGATGTGTGTTCTGCTGCACCACGTCGATTTCTAACTGAAAAAATTGGTTATCGCCCTGTAGCTTATTCAGAAGATTATGAATACGGGAAGGATATATTAGACGCAGGCTATATCAAGGTTTATAATGCAAATGCAATTGTTGAGCATTCGAACGATGTGCGACTATCGGAGTATAGACAACGTATATTCGATGAAACATATAATGTTCGTTTGAATAGTGGCTTAACAAATAAGGTTTCTATTTTCTCGGTTGTTACAAATGTATTCAAAGCAAGTTTGAAAGATAGTGTAAAAATTATTTCTGATAAAGATTATAATTGGAAAAGAAGAATATATTGGCTTTTGGTTAATCCACTCTTTCATATTGAAAAATGGCGAGGTATTCGTCTGGCGAATCGTGTTGATTTAAACCAGGATATTTCGCAATATTCTTTAGAAAAGAAGAAAGGGTAGAAGTGGTATGCAAATACAAAAAATAGTGATGGAGAAATTACGTAATATCTTCATTGGAATTTTCTTAGTCTTTTTCGCACAACTTACTTTGCCAATTCTATTTGAGTGGAAAATCAATTTGAATTTTTGGTACATTGTAATTGCTATTGTTCTCTATTTTTTATTAGTAGATTTCAAAAATCCTGAAAAAATAGCTCGAAATGCTTTTCTTCTCATTTTGTCTTTTGGAATAGTTATTGCTTTGATTCGACCAGTTCAATATGCTTTGGATGAAGATTCTCATTTAGAAAATGCAATTGGGATTTCTGACAGTTTTCTATTTGAATACAGTGATGAAACAATTTCTGATTATGATTCTGTCTTTTTACATGACGGTATTCGTAATCAAGCAAACTTTAGGGGAGATGATTACTGGTATAATGTAGAACATCAACCGAGCAAAATTGCAGGTGTTCCGAAATCTTTTGATAATCCTTCTTTTTTACCAGGGGCAATAGGCTGGAATATTGGTCGTTTGGTTTCAAATAAGGTTTATATCTCGTACTACATAGGGAGAATAGTCCATGTATTAACCTATGCGCTATTAGTGTTCCTTTCTATTAAGATTAGTAAAGTATATCAAAAAATGCTTTATTTAATGGGGACACTACCATCTGCTCTTTATGTGGTTTCTGGCTACCACTATGATTATTTATATTATGGTGCTTCACTTATTTTGGTTGCTTTGCTTACGAATGTTTTGGCTCGAGAAGAAAAAATTACCTCCAAGTTTGTTGTCAAATTTCAAAGTTTAGTGCTTTTATTCGTTTTTTCTAAGTTTCCTTTTGTTCTGTTAGGAACCTTATTAACCTTCTTACCAAAAGAATACTTTGCCTCTAAGAAAGCAAGGATACTAGGAGTAGTATCGTTCTTTCCAGTCATTCTATTTGCTGTAATTTATTCAGGGATCTTAAACATATTTAATTTTTCTGGTTCTGTGACGGGAGAGAGTCCTGGATTAGGTTACTTTTTGAAGCATCCGTTACCAATTATTAGAACTATGCTTAGCGCACCAGAGGCAATTTTAGAGAACTTTATTCGACGTCCTCTTCAATATATTAGTCATGATTCGGGGCTACTAATTACAGCTATAACACTAATTGTGTTATCGGTACTATTTGTACTTATTCTTTGTACACGCATTACAGTACCTAAGATATGGGGAACATATACAGTGTTGCTTATGTTAGGGATTACCTTTTTGATGGTATATGCAATTACAGGAGATCCTCGTGTATATAATCCTGGCAATATTTCTGTCGGTGGAGTGCAAGGAAGATACTATTATTTTATGATCTGTCTAATCCCATTGTTTTTGGGAAATTGGTTGAACTCTTTTATACCGATTATCCAACCAAGTGAGGAAGTGGATCGTAAATTGACGGTTGCTATTCAATATCTTTTGTCATTTTTAGTAATCTTTACAGTAAGTGTTGGGTTCTATACTCAAATTTAACAAGGCGAGAAGGAGATAACTTGAGAGGAGAAACTAAACCAATAGTAGATATTAAGTATCAATATTTTTGGAATATGCTTGGGACAATTAGTTCGACAGCTGTTTCTATAGTTCTACTTTTAATCGTATCAAGATTAACATCTCCGAGTATTGCAGATTCTTTTAGTATTGCTTTTACGCTGGGACAACAATTTTTAGTGATAGGCTTATTTGGAGTTAGAAACTTTCAAGCAACAGATGTTAATGAGAGCTATTCATTTAGTGCGTACTTTATTTCTAGAGTAATGAGCATATTACTAATGTTAGTTAGTTTAATGCTTTATATGAATGCGACAGGCTTTACTAATGAAAAATATTGGATAATCGTTTTCATGGTTCTTTATCGAGCGTGTGATGCCATTTCAGATGTTTATCAAGGAGAATTTCAACAAAAACAGCGTTCGGATCTAGCAGGGAAAGTTTTATTCTACCGTAGCTTGTCTACTA
>CAYYAV010000200.1:0-3834 GCA_964469865.1 uncultured Fusobacteriales bacterium
TATTGAAGTATCTAATCCACCTGAATAGGCTAATACAACTTTTTCTCTCATTATCTTCCTCCTATATTTGTTGAATTCATAGATAAAATTTATCATATTTCAAATAAAAAAGTCAATATTTTTCTATAATTTTTTCACTTAAAAGCTTTTATTTATTTTAATACAATGATATAATAATAAATAAAAATTTAAAATTTTGGAGACCATAATGATTATTGCATTTACTTTTATATCTATATTATTAATCTTTATAAGAATTTATTCAGTTTTTAACTTGTCATTTTTATCTAAAGACCGATTATATCTTTCATATAGGATCGTTATTTTTACATTAATCTTTGAAATATTTATTATTTTTCTCTATTCTTTTTTCAGTTCTTTAAAATTTTTATTACCTCCGGTGTTAATGATAGTAAATACATCAAAGTTTGAACTGAATATACTGGAAAATATTTCAGTTTCATCAATTATATATTTTGTTCTGAATTTTATACTGATTATTACTTTTTTCATACCTTCTGATATTGTTAATATTATAAATAGGTATATTATTATTATACTCTTTTCGATAAATATTATTTTAGGTATGATTTTACTTTTTTAAATTTAAAAAAATAATTTTATATATCCTGTAAACTTTTCTGGATATATAAAATTATTTTTGTTCATTATCTTTTTATTTCCATTACTTCTTTATTAGCAATCTCGCTAATATCAACATTATAACTATCTTTTTCCTTTGCAGTACTTCTTGTTTCATTTTTGGCTGTAGGAAGATTAGACTCTGTTTTTATTGTCCCATTTTTATTAATATTCTCAGTACCGTTATTAATAGTATTACTTTTAATTCCTGTATTACCAGTATCCTGTTTGTTCCTAGCCTGGGCTAAAGTGTTATTTATATAAGAATTATTGTTATTACTGTCATTCCCAGAATTTAGGAATGTATTGACTCCTGTAACAGTGTTCTTACTGCCGCCTTCTATTTGGGATACTATATTTTTTGCTTCCTTATTTCCATTTTTTGCTGCAATTTTAAACCATTTTAAAGCTTCTGTATTGTTATTTTCACTTTGATAAATCCCTGCTATAGGCATTGCTAATGACTTTTCACCTTCATTATACGCTTTTATGAGATAAGGTCTTGATTCTTTCATTTTTCCAGAATCATAGAGAATTGCTCCTATTTCATAGTTTGTTCCTTTTACTCCCCGACTATTAGCTATTTTAAACCATTTAAGAGCCTCCGAAGTATTATTTAATTCTTTATTTAAAAGTGCTATTCTAATATCTACTTCTTTTATTCCTTTATTATAAGCAATTTCGAACTGAGTTTTTGCTTCTTTATATTTTTTATTTTTCATATAAGTAATAGCTTTATTATATTCTTCTGCTCCTGCCGGTAAGCCCACATTAGTATTTTTAGGAAGTTTTGCAATAAGCTTATTGGCTTCAGCAGTTTTTCCTTCGTTTTTATAAATGACAGCTAAATTGTATATTGCTTCAGGATAATTTCTTTCTACTCCCATTTCAAGATATTTTTTTACTTTTGCAGTATCCTTTAAATTGTAATATAACTGAGAAAGTGCCATTATAGCTTCCTTCTCTCCTTTTTCAGCTTTCTTTATGGCTTCTGAAACTTTTGCAGGATCTATCTGATTTTCCATCAGTATTTTCTGTTCCTCTACTGTCAGATTATCAATACCGATATTCTGTTGTTCTTCAGGCTGTATTTTTCCTAGATTAAAGATATCTCCACTGGCAGTTCCGGTACTTAAGTTTTTACCTTCCAGTTCATCCTTTGAGATTTCCTTGTCCTTCTGTTCAGAAGAATTATCATTTTTCTTAAAACAGGAAATACTCATAGTTCCCAGCATAAATATCAATAATAGGAGAGAGATTTTCTTTTTCATTCCTAATCACCTTATATAAATAATTTTATTTGAATTAGAACGATCCTAACTGAGTCGCATCTAATATATGATACATTAAATCCGATATACGGCTTGTAGTAGGTTCATCATCAAAATATAATGTAAATATACCATCCTTATTTCCCCATAACCTGTCAAAGTAAGAATATATATCATTAGTTAGCTGGCTATCATCAGTAGTCAGTATCCTGAAATTTGAATCCATTATATATCCTCTTATATTTTTTTTAATCAGATTAGCTGAACCTGTATGTATTATAACATTTCCATCTGTTTTTTTCATTAGAGTTATCTTTGTGTGATACTGTTCATTATTAGTAAAATACCACTTGATTTCTATTTTACCATTTGTCTGCCTTCTTAATTTTTTAGAAACCGGTTTATTAGGAAGACCATTTGTACTCATTCCAAAAGCATCTTTACTACGATCCAGTATAAGTCTTATTTTTACTCCTCTGTTTGCAGCTTTTATAAGCCTGTCAATGATTCCCCTGTCAGCTAGAAAATACATTCCCATTATAAGTTCATCACCATTCTTTAAATCATCTATGTCCCTGTCCAGATACTCTCCTATCTTAGACTCGGAAATATACTGTAACTGATAGCTTTTATCCGTATTCTTTTTTACTTCTCCTGTTTCCATCATATTCTTCTCATTGTTATATGTGTTATTCATTTTTTTACTAATACTATTTTCTATATCTATCTTGCTATCAGAAAAATCCGCAACCTTCTTAAGATTATCTAATACATCCTGTGTTATTTCCCCATCAGCATAGATAGCCACATTTTCATGAAAATAGCTTGGATCGTGAATATTTGCACCAGAAACTACAACTTCATTTTCATTTAGGAACACTTTCTTATGATCAGCCTTGACATTTAAGGCTCTTAGTAGGTTTCTGACAGTAAGTTTGGGCCACATAGGTCCATAAAAGTTCCCAATCCATCCTTTTCCCTGAGGATTTCCCATAGGCTCAATGAAAGTCCTCCATACAGGCGAGTACCATGGAAATGTATCCTTGAGTTTCATAATTCCAACTTCAATAATATTAATTCCAGATTCTTTCATCATAGTGATAAAAGGATGCTCAAAAGCTCCATAGAAATTATTATTTTCATCTAGCAGTACATATATCTTTAATCCCGGGTTTTCTTTTTGTTTCTTCATGAGTCTTTCAGTATATTCCTTGGCAAATTCTGGAAAATTCTCCTTATCTTTATTATAGAGATCATTAAATAGAAACATCTCTATTATTAGATAGTCTTTAGCGTTATCAATCACTTTATATGTGGCATCCCATAAATTTCTGTCAAATTTTATATTTCCGTCTTTATCAAGATATGTAAGGTCATAATGAAAATCGACATTTTTACTTTCTCGTAAGGGGCCTTCATAGTTAACTCCCAATGGAGGATTTTTTATTGTTGTACATGATATAATAATTAATAATCCGGCTATCATTAATAAAAATTTTCTATTTCTCATCTGCTTACCTTTCTTATCGATTTGTATATTAATATTATAGTAAGATTCTAAAATAAACCTATATCTTTACTAAATTATTTATCCATTTCCCGCTTTTAAGCCTTTTCAGACATGGAATTATCTTTATCAGTTCATCTATTCCTGTAAAAAAGTATACTACTGATATAGGAAGTCCTAATATAAGACCGCCGATATATGTAAGAGGAATTGCAATAAACCACAAAGGTATAAGATCCATGAACATTGTCCACAATGTATCTCCTCCAGATCTGAGTATTCCTACTATAAGCAGTACCCCTGCAGATTTAGCAACTATAAGTATCATTTCTGAAAAGAATATTTGACTAGTAAGAGGATAGAGATTTTTATTTACTACCATCAGTTGTAATTCTAGAGGAATGATTGCATAAA
>CAYYAV010000201.1:0-3830 GCA_964469865.1 uncultured Fusobacteriales bacterium
TAATGCTTTTCGTTCTAATTTGAATGACGCTCCAGTAGATGCTAATGGTAATTTCTATGCCAATAAAATTGTATCTAACGTTAACCTTACAGAGCAATTCAATCCGTTAGTAAAAGTTGATATGACGCTAAAAAATTCATTTAAATTCTTAGCTGAAATTAAAAAAGGAAGAACACTTAATATGAGTTTTGATAATAATCTACTTACCGAGGTTGTCGACAACGAATATATTATTGGACTAGGTTATAGAATTAAAGATGTTACCATTAATTCTGCTTTAGCCGATAATACAGCAGGAATTATAAAAAGTGATATTAATATAAAGGCTGATTTTTCATTACGAAAAAGTAATACCATTGTTCGATATTTAGATTATGATAATAATCAATTGGGAGGAGGACAAGATTTGTGGTCTGTTCGATTAACAGCCGATTATTCATTTAGTAAAAATTTAACAGCAAGATTCTTTTACGATCATCAATTCTCACAAGCGGTTATTTCAACATCATTCCCAACAACAAATATCAGAAGTGGATTTACCTTACGATACAATTTTGGGAATTAAATAATTTAACTATAAAGTAAAACACCCGTTAGAAAGTATTTTTTTGAACGGGTGTTTTTTTATATAAAAAAATAACAAAAACCTTTTTTTCAATTCAATAAATACAATTACATTTGTACGTCAAAAAAATATAACCAAATGAATATACCAACTAATTTAAAATACACTAAAGACCACGAATGGATTTCAGTTGAAGGAGACGTTGCAACTGTGGGAATCACTGATTTTGCTCAAAAAGAACTGGGTGATATCGTGTATGTAGAAGTAGAAACTTTAGATCAAACCTTAAATAAAGACGAAGTGTTTGGTACAGTTGAAGCTGTTAAAACCGTTTCTGATTTGTTTTTGCCTTTGTCTGGAGAAATTATCGAATTTAATGATTCATTAGAATCAGATCCTGAAAAAGTAAACTCTGATCCTTACGGTGATGGTTGGATGGTGAAAGTGAAAATTTCTGATGCATCTGAAATAGAAGCACTTTTGTCAAGTGAAGATTACAAAGCACTTATCGGAGCGTAATTTTTTATTGCTTGCTATAATTTGGACTGTTTTAATTACAGTTGCAAGTTTGGTGAGTTCTAGTGCTATTCCAAAAGTAAATTTACTTTGGAATGATAAAATTGTACATTTTTTGTTTTACTTCTTTTTTGTTGTGTTTTGGAGTTTTGCATTGCATAAAAACTTTTATTTAAAAAAATATAGTTTTATTATTGTTGTATTTGCAATAGTTTATGGCATAATTATTGAGGTTTTACAAGAACTATTAACAACTACAAGAGAGCCTGATTTATATGATGTATTTGCAAACTCATTGGGTGCAATTATTGGGTATTTCGGATTCTATTATGTGAAGTATAAATTTTTTAATAAATTTTTTTTAAAACATTTCTAATATTAACTATATTAGCACCTCAAAATTAAAATTATGGAAGTAAAGAAAAATCCTAATGTAGACCCTAAGAGAAATAGTTCGTTATATTTCCTTATTGGTTTAACAGCTGTTTTAATGTTAACGTATGTGAGCATTGAAATGAAAACGGAAGATCCTAGAGAAGAAAAAGTGGAACTTGCAATTTCAGATAATATGGCAATGGAAGATGAAGAAGTTATTCTTACAATGCCTCCTACACAAAGATTACCTCCTCCACCTCCTCCAGCACCAGAGGTAATTCAAATTGTTGATAACAAACAAGTTCTTGAAGAGAAAAAGATTGAAACTACAGAAGTTGATGAAAATAAGGCAGTTGTAGTTAATACAGCTTCTTCTTATGGTGAAGAAGGTGGAACAGCAGAAGAATTGCCTGATGAAGAAATTCCGTTTGCTGTAATCGAAGATGTTCCTGTTTTTCCAGGTTGCGAAGGTGTTGCAGAAAACAAACGGTTAGAATGTTTTATGGAGCAAATGGCTAAACACATCAAGAGAAACCAACAATATCCTGAAAGAGCAATGGAGGATAATATCCAAGGTAGAGTCTCTGTTCTTTTTGTTATTGATAAAGATGGAAGCATTACTAATGTTCAAGCTAAAGGGCCCAAAGGTGGTGAGTTGCTTGAAAAAGAAGCTCTAAGAGTAATCTCTAAATTGCCTAAATTCAAGCCAGGAATGCAAAGAGGTAAGCCTGTAAAAGTAAAATACAGTCAGCCAATTACTTTCAAATTACAATAATAGTAAATCCCAACTTTCGAGTTGGGATTTTTTTTGGCATATATATTGTATAGATTAATTAACAAACTGTTAACTATTAATCTATATAACCATGAAAGCAAATGTTGATTTCCCGAAAAGAGTAAAAAATAGCTTTATCTATTTTCAAGTTGGTTTAATTGCAACCATGTTAGTTGTGCTTTTTATTTTAGAATTTAATTTTAAGGATGTGTCAAAACCCTTTAGTCATGTAATTTCTACTAGTATTTATTCTGAGCCAACTTACGTTTATAATCCAGCTCCAACTACAAAACCACAAGAAACAACAAAGCCTGTTGTTAGTAGTGCTCCTAAAGTAACTCATGTTTTTAAACCAACAAAAGCTGAGCCTAAAGAAAACGATAACACAACTCCTTTGGCAAATCAAGATAATCCATCGGATAATCAAAATAATACGAATACAATTCCATCAGATAATCCAAAAGATGATGGTGATGGAGGAGCTAGCGAGTCACCAACTGTTTTTTCTGTTGAGCAATTACCTATGTTTCCAGCTTGTAAAGGGTTGAGTAGAGCAGAACAAAAAGAATGTTTCGATGAAGAATTAGCTAAAGCGATTGTGAAAAACTTGGTGTATCCTGAAGGAGACTTAGCGATAGGAAAACAAGGGGTTGCCCAAGTGGAATTTGTTATCGATGAAAACGGAGCTATTACAAATGTTGTAGCGATAAACAATAAGAGAGCTTCGTCAGAAATGCAAAAAGCAGCCGAAAGAGCCGTGAAAAGAATACCTAAATTAATTCCTGCTAAACAAGGAAATAAAGAGGTAAGAATTAAATATACCATCCCAGTTGTGTTTAAAATTCAATAATTAAATATTATTTGTGATAAAAAGTCCCATTTCGATGGGATTTTTTTATTTTTACACTTTATAATTCTATGTGAAATGAACATCAAACAATATTTAGACTCAACCTATCTTAAAACTGCAGCTCAGGCGAATCTTTCTGAAAAAGAAAATACTGAAGTTGTGAAAAATTGTATTCAAGAAGCCATTGATAATGATTTTAAATTAATCATGATTCGACCAGACAAAGTTGCTATGGGAAGAAAAATGATTCAAGTATCAAATTCAAAAGTTACCATTGGAACGGTTATCGATTTTCCATTAGGAAATGGGACTTTAGAAGCTAAATTAGCGGAAGCCAAACAAGCTATAGAAAATGGCGTTGATGATTTAGATTATGTTGTAGATTATGAAGCTTTTAAAAGAGGTGAAATTGATATTGTAAAAGAACAAGTTTTACAAGGAACTAAATTAGGGTTAGCTCACAATAAAATTGTAAAATGGATTATTGAAGTAGCAGCTTTAGATAATCATCAAATTGTACAATTATCGGCATTAATTAAGAATGTGGTGATTGCTAATTTCAGCGAAAAAGAATACGATAAGGTATTTGTAAAATCATCAACAGGTTTTTATAAAACGCCAGAGGGTGTTCCAAATGGAGCTACAGTTCCAACCATTAAATTAATGCTTGAAAATTCTTGTCCGCTACCCGTTAAAGCTGCAGGTGGAGTAAGAACCTATGATGAAGCTGTAGAAATGGTTCAATTAGG
>CAYYAV010000202.1:0-3368 GCA_964469865.1 uncultured Fusobacteriales bacterium
TGCCCCATAATCTACATATTTATATATAAGCACATTTCCCTTTCTTTTTTCTATCGGATATCCTTTACCTCTTATATCACCTAATGATACAATAAAACATATATCAGGAAACTTATCTGACAGATTCTCCACAATTTTAACAAGATTTCCTTTTCCCCATAGCAGATGGGTTCCATTAGTTACCAATATACTTTTTTTAAATTCAGAAGTATCTACTAACATATACTCTTCCACATCAAATTCTGAAAGGCACGGTCCCGCCCATACTACCTGCTCAGGGTAATCATCTCTGAATTCAAGCTCTTTCATTCCCAAGGCCAGTATTGAATACGGAGAATAGGCATTTTCTTCCCCTTTATGGTTATATAGCTTATAATCCAGCTCTTTCAATGTCCTTAATGCCATAAGGCACACTATCCTTTTAAAGCTTCTTATTGTAAAACGCCCTATTGCATCTCTTATCCTGTAGATAGCTCCTTCTCTTGGATACCATCCTCCCATATAACTTGGAGTTGTCGTCCTGCTTTCAATGGCAAAAGGTGTAGGTATTGTAGTAATCCACGGTATTCTCATTCTATTTGCCACTACACCTGCAGGAACAGCTACAAAATCAGCCAATACTACATCGGGATTCCTTTCTTCAAAACCTTTTTCCAGCTCTTTTACTATCTGAGGCACTGCCTTTATATTTTTTCTGAACTGGTTATAGGATATAAAAGCATTGGTCTTTTCAGGAGTATTGGCTACATCTTCAAAAAAAGTCGGTTTATCTTTTAAAATAATATTGCAATTTATCCCTAAATTATCAAGGAACTTTTTCTTTTGAGCTCCCGTATATATACATATATCATATTTTTCATTATTTAACAGTGGTTTTATCAGCTCTAATATAGGATACAAATGCCCGCTATAAGGTGGCACAGCAATATCAATTCTTATCTTTTTGTAGCTCTTCACAAATTTTCTCCTTTATCTCATTATTTATTAAATAATTAAAATGACCACAGTCTACTCTCCTGTCTTCCTCATGAAAATCTATTGTTCTTGTATATATATCTTTTCTTCCTTTAATTACAGTCATATTTTCAGTTTTTCTTCTCCCAGCGGCAACAGGTCCAAGTGCAAATATTTTTATCCTGTCAAGATTATCTCTGTTTAATATTTTCAGCATATTCAGTCCGGAACTCTGAGATACCACTATGATATCTTCCTTGTCCATGAGAAACTTCATATGTCTTCTTATTTCTTTCCGAAAATCTCTATTATATAAAGTGTGTATATAGTATATTATATTTGATATGCTCGCTCTTATTATACTGACATCATCATACTTCTTATTTTCAAATTTTTTATTATAAGGAAAATTTGAATCTATTATTTTATATCCGTATTCTTCAAAGATTTTCAGGAATTCTTTCTGCTCATAGGATAACGCAGCACTTTCATAGTTACTGCTCCCACTTATCAGAAGCACAGTTCTACCTTTTCCAATAAGGGTATCTTCTATGTCAAGTTCCTGCAATTTCTTTAAATACTTTCTAAAGTTTCTCATATCTTATCTTTCCGTCTATCACTCTTATTTTTTTATTTCTCCATTTTATCACAGGACCGGTAACAATACTATATATAAAAATAAATAATATGATAAAATCATTTATAACTTCCTTTATAATGACCTTCTTACCCTCTTCCTTCTTCAGTATACGGAACCTCAATCTGTATAGTAGCAGTGATTTCAGCAGAAGAACGGTTAATATTATAGAAATATATCCAATTCCTGTCATAATTCCTATTATAAGAAGTATAGAAGGTAGTATCGAAGGTATCAGTATAAAGGCAATAAATCTTAAAGTAGCTGCATTCTTTATATAAATTTTCGTAAAAAGAAGCCATCTTTTCATCAGTAACAGATATTGCTCAAATGTTTTTACAGTTGTCCTTGTATTACAGAATATCCCTGTCTGTATTAAAGTTACTTTTTTACTTATAAGATACTGGGCAAGGGCAAAATCATCACATAACCAGTATTTTATCTTCTCAAATACATTATATTTCTTAAAAATATCTGTATTGGCAATATAGAACATTCCATTTATAGTTTTATTTTTTTCAAGATAAGACATTGTAAAATAAGTCGTTATGGAATTACTGTTTACAAAAGATGCTACAAGTTCTGACCAGAATCCATCTACTCCATAATTATAGGGGATACCTGTGGCAAGCCATTCTCCTTCCAGTTTTTCATAAATAGAAAGTTCTTTTATCCTTCCTGTATCTATTATACTGTCATCATCTAATATGATTGTATATTTTGTCCTTACTTTTTTTATTGCCTTATTCAGTTTAAATATTTTTGGATTCACTTCCTGAGGAACTTCTTCTATTTCCAGTATCTCTATTCTGTTACTGTAATTCTCTTTTCCACTTATTTCCATCACAATATTCCTCGCTTCAGTGTCGCTTCTATCTATAAGCCATAGAAATCTCATTTTTGAAAGTTTTTTCAGATTCTCGTTCAGATCTTCTCTTAATCTTGGATCTCCTGAAAGAATGGGCTGTATTACTGTATATTCTTCCTCATTAATACTGTTCCCTATACTCATTTCTATTTTTTTAAAATATCTTTCTGCAAAAAATATCCTTAAAAGGGAAAGCAGTATCATAAAAAATATCAGTACTATATAAATAAGCTTTAAATACATTCTACAAACCTCTTCTTAAAAATTTTTCTATTGTTTTTATTCTTACTGTTAAAGGAAATAGTTGCAGTAATTTAAAAAGAATTTTGTTTCCTGTTCCGATAATGGCAAATTTCCTATTTTCTTCATAAGCCCTTATTATTTTTTTTGCTGCTTTTTCAGGGCTCATCTCGTATCTCAATATTTTACCAAACTTCTTCCTTATGTCTTCAGGAATAAATCCGGTAGACACTGCTCCTAGACATAGGCTTAATATCCTGATTTCAGGTTTTTCTTTTTTTATCTCTTCCCCTATTGCCAGAGAGTAGGAAAAAAGTCCGGCTTTGGAGGCACTATATGCTGACATATAAGGATGTGGATAAAGGGATGCCATAGAACATATATTTATTATAGTCCCTTTTTCCATTTTCAGAAATTTTTTTAAAAAAAGTCTTGATAGAATAACAGGTGAGACAAAGTTAACATTTATCATCTGCAGCTCTTCTTCAACTGTTAAATTTTCTACTTTAGATATTTTTCCAATTCCGGCACAATTTATCAGTATATCGGGGATACTGTCTCCTATTATTTCATTAATCCCTGTCTTATAAATATTTTCTATATTTCCTAAATCACATTCTATCAATTTACATTCTATGGAAAAGCGGTTTTCTACTTCTCTCTTTATCT
>CAYYAV010000202.1:3378-3780 GCA_964469865.1 uncultured Fusobacteriales bacterium
TCTTCCAGCTTTTTCATTGTCTTAGATAATAGAATAAGGTCATATCCTTTTTCTGCAAATAATTTTGTCAGCTCTTTTCCAATTCCCGAACCTGCTCCTGTTATAAATACTGTCGCCATCTTATATTTTCTCCTGTTTTATATTCCACTTATACATTATTTAGAAAAGAGTCTCCCTATATTTTTTATCTTTTCCTGGGTATTTTATTTCCTCCTCATAACCTGTCCAGTTTATTATATTTGCGGTATTTTTGAAGGAAATTCCATTTAAAAAGTCCTTTTCATTTTCCAATTTTCCACATATAGCAGGATGCCCGTGCTTTATAATGTCCCCGGAAAGGATGCTCTTTTCAAAGACTTCTGAATCTTTTCCCCAGATAAAATATACGATACTGTTATTTTT
>CAYYAV010000203.1:0-3768 GCA_964469865.1 uncultured Fusobacteriales bacterium
CCGTGGTTGAAAGAAAACTATGACTTGGAAGTAATTGCATGCTGTGTTGATGTGGGACAGGATGAAGATATGGAAGCAGTTAAAGTAAAGGCAATTGAATCAGGAGCTTCAAAAGTATATGTAGAAGACAGGAGAGAAGAATTTGTAAGAGACTATGCATTCAAAGCACTTAGGGCAGGTGCAATATATGAAGATAAGTATCTTCTGGGTACATCGACAGCAAGACCGGTTATAGCAAAAACATTGGTAGAAGTTGCCCATAGGGAAAATGCAGGATATATATGTCATGGGTGTACTGGTAAAGGAAATGATCAAGTAAGATTTGAGACAGGTATTTTTTCATTGGATCCTACTTTAAAAATAATAGCTCCATGGAGAGAATGGGATATAACTTCAAGAGAAGATGCTATAGATTACGCACAGAGATTTGATATAAAAATAAGTGCCACAAAAGAAAAAATATATTCAAGAGATCAGAATTTATGGCATATATCTCATGAAGGGGGAGATATTGAACATCTGGGAAATGAACATAAGGAAGATATTGTCTATATGATGGTTACACCTCCCGAAAGAGCAAAAGATGAAGCTACATATATAGATATTACTTTTGAAAAGGGATGGCCTATAAAAGTTGACAATGTTGAATTAAATCCTGTAGATCTGTTAAGTAAATTAAATAAGATAGCTGGAGAAAATGGGGTAGGTGTAATAGATCTTGTAGAAAATAGAGTTGTAGGAATGAAGTCAAGGGGAATATATGAAACTCCCGGTGGAACATTACTAATGGAAGCATTAAAAGATCTTGAAAGGATAATATTTGATAAGGATACGTATGAATTTAAAAAAACCGTGGCACAGAAATATGCAGACCTGACTTATTCAGGACAATGGTTTTGCCCACTAAGGGAAGGTCTTGACGCATTTATTGATTCTACATATGAAAATGTTACGGGAACTATAAGACTTAAATTATATAAAGGAAACATAAAGATCGCAGGAAGATTCACTGAATATGCATTGTATGATGAAACAATCTCCACATTCGGATCAAGTGGTGAGCTGTATAGTCACAAAGATGCAGAAGGATTTATAAAATTATTCTCACTTCCAAATAAAATAAGAGCTTATAAAAAAATGAAAAATAATAAATAAAAGATATATAGAACACGTTTATCTATCTGAAAAGATTCACAGACGTGTTTTTTATCTATATCTCAAATATTTAAAAGAATTATAAACAAGAGTGTATAAATTACTTTGAAAATATGATATTATATAAGAAAAAATAGTAAAAATAAATATATGAGAGGTGGAAAATGGACTATAAACTTGCAAAAGAAAGAGAAGAAGAATCAATTCTAGAAAAGCAGGAGAAGGTTAATAATGATCACTGGAGACAGAAGTATCATATACAAGGAATAGTTGGTCTAATAAATGATCCGAACGGATTTTCACAATTTAATGGTAAATATCATCTGTTTTATCAATGGAATCCTTTGGGAACGAATCATAAGAATAAGACATGGGCTCACAGTACAAGCGAGGATTTACTTCATTGGGAGAGAAGGAAAACCGCTTTAAGGCCTGACACATGGTATTCTAAAGATGGTGTATATTCTGGTAGTGGAATAGTTATAGAAGGAAAATTATATTTATTTTATACAGGAAATGTTAAGAACGAAAATGGGGAAAGAGAATCCTATCAATGTATTGCTGTTTCAGAAGACGGAGAAAATTTTGAAAGATGGGAACCTAGTATAGTTAATCAGCCTGATGGGTATACACGTCATATAAGAGATCCAAAAATATGGGAAAAAGATGGAAAATATTATGCAGTTTTAGGAATACAGAATAATAACCTAGAAGGGAAGGTAGTTCTTTACAGTTCAAAAAACCTGAAAAAATGGAAATTTTTAGGAGAAATAGCCGGAGCTAATAAAGGAACACTAGGTGAATTTGGATATATGTGGGAATGTCCTGATTATTTTCAGATGAAGGATGAAAAAACAGGAAAAATAGTAGATTTACTTATTGCGTGTCCACAAGGTCTTGATTCTGAGGGAGATCTTTATAATAATAAATACCAGAGTGGGTATTTTTTTGGAAATATGGACTATGAAAAACCAGAATTCAATATTACTTCAAAATTCATTGAATTGGACAGGGGAAATGACTTTTACGCTCCCCAGTCAATGAAAGATAAGGAAGGTAGAAGAATAATAGTCGGATGGATGGGAATACCTGAAGAAGAAGATTTTCCTACTATAAACAGCGAATGGCTCCACTGTCTGACATTGCCTCGGGAATTAAAAGTTATAGATGGGATTCTTTATCAACATCCAATTTCTGAAATGAAAAACATAAGAGGAGAAAAAAATCAGTTTGACTCACATTTCCTAAAAGGAGAAACTGAAATAGGGAAAGGGGTAACATATGAACTTATCGCCAGATTTTCGGATATAAATTCGGATTTTGGACTAAAGCTTAGGGCTAATGATGATAAAAGTAGTGAAACAGTTATAAAATTTGATTTTAAGGATAAAAAGTTAATTCTGGATAGAAGTAGAGGAGAACAATCTGATAAAAGAGTAAGGAAAGTATTCCTGGGTGATAGGAAGGAGTTAGAACTTAGAATATTTGTGGATAATTCTTCTATAGAAATTTTTGTAAATAATGGTGAAGAAGTTTTTTCATCCAGGATTTTTCCGAAAGTTGGTGCAGATAAAATAATAGTATTTTCTGAAGATAATATCAATGTTAATATAGAAAAATGGGAATGGAAATAGACATGAAGAAAATTGGAAGCAGCAGAACTGAAAAAGAAAATAATATAAAACTGGATATAATAGCTCTGCTGGATGATATAGATAACGGTAAATATAGTAATATTCAGATAAATTATTATTTTAATGAAAAGAAGTATTCTTATAAGGAAAAGATGTTTATAACCAATATTATCAATATTACCTTAAAAAATTTGATATATATTGACTATATGCTGTCAAAAGTTACTCAAAATATACATAAGAGGAAAATACGGCATCTGCTTAGGATTTCAGCTGCACAGCTATTTTTTACAGAAGCAGATGCAGCCGGTATTCTCTATGAAGCTGGAGAATTATCAAGAAAGATTAATTCTCATCAGGTCTCTTTTGTCAATGCAGTATTACACAGCCTAATAAAGAACAAAAAATATATAGAAGATGACATACCTTCAGATAAAAAGGAAGGAATAATATATTCTTATCCACAATGGTTTGTAAATAAGATTAAAAATGAATATCCTAAAGATTATCTGGAAATCATGAAATCATATAAGAATAGAAGTTATATTTCAGTAAGATATGACAAAGAAGTCTTAAATAAAAATAAATTTAACAAAATATTATCGGATATAAATTCTGAAATTATATTTTCTGTGGATGAAGTATACTATTTATCTAATGGAAATATATTAAATACAGAAGAATTTAAAAACAAACCAGTTTATTATCTTAGAAATATATTTTCTGTTAATGATAAATTAGATAAAACAACATTTGCATCGGTTACTATTTCTCTTAGAAAAAAAATGATTAAAGATTACTTTAATCAAATACTATCAAATAATTTTAATACTATTTTAAATGCAATTGAAAATAAAAATGAAGTCGCTGATTTTATTAACTTTGCTTTTAAACATGAATTCTTATCTAAAAATTCTTACATTAAAAAAATAAATAAACAAACTAATTATGAAACTCCTGATAAAGGAAAAATAATAAA
>CAYYAV010000204.1:0-3738 GCA_964469865.1 uncultured Fusobacteriales bacterium
TGTAATTTCAAGTTATGACCCTACAGAAGGAGATATAATAAAAAAGTTTGCAAAGCCATCTTTTCAGCATATTCTAGGTACTGACTATCTTGGAAGGGATACTTTTACGAGATTAATCTATGGAGTGAGAACAACATTATTTCTATCAGTACTGACAATGATTCCAACTATACTGATAGGGCTGACAATAGGGATGGTTTCAGGATATTTCAGAGGTGCAGTTGACGAATTCCTTATGAGGGTATGTGATATAATGATGTCATTTCCGGGACAGGTCATGATACTTGCAATTGTAGGAGCATTAGGACCTGGAATAAGGAATGTAGTAATTGCCAATGTCATAGTAAAATGGATGTGGTATGCCAGGATGATAAGAGGAAATGTCATAAGACAGAATGATAGAAACTATATCCTTTTTTCGAGGACGGTAGGAGCGGGAAGCTTGTATATACTTAAAAAACATATAATTCCAGCAATTCTTCCTGAACTTGTAGTGCTGATAACACTTGATGTAGGGTGGATGATCTTGAGTATATCAAGCCTTTCCTTTCTAGGGCTGGGGGTTCAGGCTCCGACACCTGAGTGGGGAGCTATGTTAAATGAAGCAAGAAGTGTAATAGGAACAAAGCCGGAACAGATGATTGCTCCAGGTATGGCAATTCTTGCGACAGTGGCTGCATTTAATTTTCTTGGAGACAGTTTCAGGGATATGTTCAGTCCTAAGGAGGTGGGAAATTAATGCTGCTGGAAGTAAAAAAATTAAAAGTTATTGGAAAGAAAGAGAATAAAGAAATTATAAAAGGTATAGATTTTTCCATGGAAGAAAATACATGTACAGGAATACTTGGTGAAAGCGGAAGCGGAAAGAGCATAACATGTAAATCAATTTTAAATGTATTGAACGGTGATTTTATTCTTGATGGTGAAGTCATATTTCAAGGGGAAGATATCTTGAAAATGGATAAAGAAAAAATAAGAAAAATCAGAGGCAAAGACATATGTATGATTCTGCAGAATCCTATGACATCCTTTAATCCCTTATATACAATAGGAAACCAGATGACAGAAACCTTTATTGAGCATATGAAAATTTCTAAAAAGGAAGCCTTGAATCTTGCAGTTAAATCTATGAATAAGATGAAACTGGAAGATCCTGAAAAAATACTTAAAAAATATCCTCATGAATTAAGCGGAGGAATGTTACAGAGGATTATGATAGCAGTTGCAATGGCTTTAAAACCTAAACTGATAATTGCAGATGAGCCGACAACAGCCATAGATTCACTTAATCAGAAGGATATAATAGAAGAGTTTATGTTACTGAAGAAAGAAATGAGTGTGTCCATCCTGTTTGTAACACATGATCTTGGGGTACTCTCTCAGCTTGCAGACAGTCTTATTGTCATGAAAAATGGAGAAATAGTCGAAAAGGGAAAAACACAAGGAATCATGAAAAATCCTGTACATGAACATACTAAATTTTTGATAGATACGAGATATTCCATGATGGATAAGTTTAAGAAGGTGAAAGAATGCTAGAAAGTAGAGAAAAGATTCTGGAAATTGAGAATGTATCAAAAGAATATAAGGAAAGAGGTCTTTTTAAAAAAGGTATAAAAAAAGTACTGAAGGATGTTTCCTTTAGCCTTAAAAAGGGAGAATGTCTAGGTATAGTAGGAGAAAGTGGAAGTGGTAAGAGTACACTGGGAAGGATTATTACTGGAATTGAAAAACCTACAGAAGGAAAAGTGAAATTCTGTGATGAGGATATACACTGTAATAGGAAATCTGATGGGAAAGATAATAGAATGAGTATAGTATTCCAGAATTATACAGCTTCAGTTAATCCTTGCTTTACAGTAGCTGATATTATAGGAGAACCGCTTCTCATAGAAGGGAAGGTGAATAAAGCTGAAATTCTAGAAAAAGTAAAGGAATTAATGGAAAATGTAGGGCTTCCTAAAGAATTTATGAACAGGTATCCACATGAACTGAGCGGAGGTCAGCTCCAAAGGGTATGTATAGCGAGGGCGGTAGTAATAAGGCCAAAGTTTATAATGCTTGATGAAGCAGTCAGCTCCTTAGATGTTTCTACACAGGTGGAAGTACTGGATCTTCTGAAAAAGTTAAAGGAAACATATAATCTTTCGTATATATTTGTGAGTCATGATCTGCTTACAATAACGTATATGTGTGACAGTGTCATTTTTTTTAAAGAAGGCAGAATTGTTGAAAAAATAGATGATATAAACAGACTTAGTGAAATAAAGGAAGAATATTCAAGAAGACTGCTGTCGGCAGTTATAGAATTTTAAAGGAAGGTGGAATAGTAAGAAAAGATGGATATTGACATGAAAGGAAATAAGACTTTAAACAGAGAATATATGAAATTAGGGCTGGGCTTTATTTTTTCATCACTGACTACTCCTCTGTTAAGTTCAGTAGATACAGCAGTAGTAGGTAGCCTTTCTAATCCTGCATATATAGGAGGAGTTGCCTTAGGTGGAACTATATTTAACACGATATATTGGATTTTAGGTTTCCTAAGGGTAAGTACATCGGGTTATTCAGCTAAAGCCTATGGTCTGAAAGATGAAGAAGAGGAACTTTTCTCACTTATAAGACCTGCAATAATTTCCATTGTAATGGGAACAGTATTCTTAATGTTGCAGGAACCTATACTTAAAATGGCAACTTATTTTTATAAGTCAGGAGAGGAAATAAGCAGATATATGTCCATCTACTACAGGATATTAATATGGGGGGCACCCTTTGTCCTTCTTAACTATACCTTTTTAGGATGGATAATGGGAAGAAGGCAGCTTAAGGAATGCCTCTTTCTGCAGCTTATGACAAACATAATGAATATCCTGCTGGATTTGTATTTTGTAAAAATTTTGAACATGGATGTTGCAGGAGTTGCATACGCTACGTTAATTTCTCATATATCAACGACTTTTATTTCCCTGCTTATAATAATCAGGGGGAAAAGGAAAGAGCCTTTTAATGTGCTGAAGTCAATAAAGAGAATGGATATTGGAAAAGTGCTGGAAAAGAAGGCTTTAAAGGAAATAGCTATGGTAAATCTGGATCTTGTAATAAGAACTATATGCCTTCTGACTGTGACAAACCTGTTTGTTGAAAAAGGTAGTGTAAACGGGAAGATAATCCTTGCAGCGAATTCAGTGCTGTTTCAGATCCAGTATCTGATGTCTGCCTTCTTTGACGGATTTGCCAATGCTTCAAGTGTTTTTATGGGAAATGCTGTAGGGGAAGGGAAAAAAGATAAGGTAAAGTGGATAATCTTAAAATCAATAAAAATGTGTATGGCTGTTTCCCTTTTCCTGTTTATAGTATTTATGGTATCCGGAAAATATATTATACAGCTATATTCCAGTAATAGGGAAGTAGTGGATATGGCTATAAGATATAGCGGATGGATTTTAGCTTATTCCCTTGTAATTAATGGGGGTCTTATATTTTATGGGTTATTTACAGGAGCAACATATACAGGGCCTATAAAAAATTCAATTATACAGGCAACATTAGTATTTATAATACTGTACTTTACAGTTGTACCTTTATGGGGGAATCACGGACTATGGTTTTCCTTTGTAATGTTTTCGCTCGGGAGAACGGTATTCCTATATTCCTATATGGGAAAGCTGAAGGAAAGAATATTTAAGGAAATGGAAAAAAGAAGCTGAACTCAGAAATTTTAATTCTGAGACAGCTTCT
>CAYYAV010000205.1:0-3732 GCA_964469865.1 uncultured Fusobacteriales bacterium
GGCAATAGAGGAAAAGACAGAGAGATGCTCTCTAGGGAATTGGAAAAGAAGAAGATAGTGGGATATAATATTAAGGAAATAATAAAAACCGGGTTAAATCCCAGGGAATATTTTGATGTGATGCTTGCATGGTATGTCTTAGGAACAGAAAGTTCTCAGGAACTGGAAAATATCATCTTTTATGAACTTGGAGAAAATCTACAAAAATTTGAGGACCAGTTTAAGAAAAGGAAGATAGATGAAGTTTCAAAAGAAGAGAAAATGGATTTTTTATGGAAAAGAGCATATGGAATAAAGAAACTTGAAACTACATTAAGTGTAAGACTCAAAGCTGAAGAACTGGATAAGGTATTTGAAAATATTGAAAATAAGCTTGTTCCTGTCTTAGCAAATATGGAGCTGAATGGAATAAAGATAGACAGGGATTATTTTTGGAAATATAGGAATGAACTTCAGGAAAATATAGAAAAACTTGAAATAGAAATATATAATCTGGCAGGAGAAGAATTTAATATAGGTTCACCGAAACAGCTTTCAGAAATACTTTTTGAAAAAATGGGAATTGTCCCTGTGAAGAAGACTAAGACAGGCTACTCTACCGATGTGGAAGTACTGGAAGAACTGGCTTTAAGAGGAATAGAAATAGCAGGAAAGATACTGGAATACAGAGGTTTTACTAAACTTCTATCCACTTATGTGGAACCGCTTCCTAAGCTGGCAGACGAAAATGACAGGGTTCATACAACATTTAACCAGAATGGGACATCTACAGGAAGGCTTTCATCAGCAAATCCCAATATCCAGAATATTCCGGTAAGGACAGATGAAGGAATAAAAATAAGAAAGGGATTCATATCAGAAAAAAACTGGAGCCTATTATCCTTTGATTATTCTCAGATTGAACTGAGGGTACTTGCGGAATTATCCGGAGATGATAATCTTGTACTCGCATATCAGAAAGACAGAGATTTACATGATCTGACAGCCAGAAAGATATTTTTTAAGACAGATGAAGAAGAGATTACAAGAACTGAAAGAAGTATAGCAAAAGTAATAAACTTCAGTATTCTATATGGAAAGACAGCATTTGGACTGTCTAAAGAACTGAAAATTCCGTTGGGAGATGCTACACAGTATATAAAGACATATTTTGAACAGTATCCGAAAGTAAAAAAGTTCCTTGAAGATGTTCTCGAAGATGCAAGATTAAATGGATTTGTGGAAACAATGTACGGGACAAGAAGATATATAACAGGAATCAATTCGAAGAATAAGAATATTCAGAATCAGGCAAACAGGATGGCGGTAAATACAGTTGTACAGGGAACAGCAGCTAATATTATAAAAGTGGTAATGATAAAGCTGTATGAAAAATTTAAGGATAGGGATGATATAAGGATCCTTCTACAAGTTCATGATGAACTCATATTTGAAGTAAAGGATGAGTCTTTAGACAGATATCTGACTGAAATTGAAGAAATTATGGAAAAAACTATAGCTTTTGAAAAGGTAAGGCTCGTGGCTAATGGAAATCATGCGAAAAATTGGGGAAAATTAAAATGATTTTTCGAAAGAACTGCTAAAAATTAAAATAGGAAAGGATAAGATTTTTAAAGTGTTACAGAATATAAGAATAAATAAGTACATAACAGGGTTAAAGTCAGGAATAGGAATAGGCGTGGCATATATACCATTTGGAATAACAGTAGGGCTCATATCTAAAAATTTTGGAATGAAGACTGCTGTTTCAGCCCTTATGTCCTTTGGAATATATGCAGGAAGTGCAGAATCAATGTTTCTGAAAACGATATATGAACAGGGTGCGGGATACATGGAAGTGATAGTTTCTATGTTCATGATAAATCTTAGGTATCTTCTGTTAAATCTGGTAGTCTTTAAACAGTTGAAGAAGAATACTACGGTATTTGAAAAAATACTGACAGGAATAGGGCTGACAGATGAAACGGTGGCTTATGCGACAATAAAAAAGGAAAGGGAGGCATGGTATATAATAGGGCTGAATACAGTTCCATATTTTTCCTTCTGTATGAGCACTGTAGCAGGGTCTCTTTTTGGAAGCCTTATTCCTGAAATATTTAGAAACAGCCTGAGTTTCATATTGTATGCGGCATTCCTCAGTTTACTTGTAAGTGCCTTAAAATCAGATTTTAAGTATATAGAAGTGGTGCTTATGGTAATAGGAATGAAGCTGGCATTCATGTATGTTCCTGTACTGAAAGAAATAAGCGGAGGCTGGAGCATGATAATAATCATGATTTCGGCTAGCCTTATATATGCCATAATACATGGAAAGGAAGAACGTAATGGAAATTATAAGGAAAAGGAGGAGGAGCATAGTGAATAATTTTGAAGTGACAGTACTGATTCTGATATCTGCCTCCCTTACTGTAATGTTAAGGACAATGCCATTATTTGTAAAGATTCCTGAAAATAACAGGATTATAAATAAATTCTTTGAGGCGTTGCCATATGCCGTCCTTATGTTACTTGTATTTCCTGGAATATTCACTTCAGCAGGAAATACAGGATTTGACATAGCTAAAGTATTTATAGGGATAGGTGTTATTACCTTCCTGTCATTGAAGAAGTATGGACTGGGGATTGTAATAACAGCGGCTATGGTTATTATATTTATGTTTGATATTATTAAAATAGTGATAAGATAGAATTTTTAGGGCAGGTCTGATGATATTTTCTGTAAAGGAAATTATTGAAAATATATAAAAATATATAATAAAAATAGCACAGGAGGACAAAATGAACAGGATAGTGGAAAAATACTTGGAAAGCCTGAGTGAAAAAGAAAGAAAGAATACATATGTAAGCAGATATGCTTTCGGATACGATGAAGAAATGCAGGACAGGCTCGCCCAGCTAGTCTTAAAAGGGGATAAGAGGGCCACAACATCCCTTTACTGCCTGTATGACCTGGAAAATGAGAGACTGCCTCAGGTTGGGGATATTAATATAATTCTAGACAGCAGGGAAGAGGAAATCTGTGTAACTGTAAATACAGCTGTCTACAGGAAACCTTTTAAGGATATAACGGAAGAATATGCCTTCAGGGAAGGCGAAGGAGATAAATCTTTGAAATACTGGAAAGATGGGCATGCTGCCTTTTTCATGGAAGAGACGGAAGGGAAATTTACAGAAGATATGGAAGTAGTGTGTGAAGAATTTGAATTATTAGGATGATAAAAAATAATAGTAGGAATTTGTAAAACAAACGTATTTTTTGAAAGAACAAAAAGTACCAAAAAATAGTAGAAATAGGAGGAAAGTTTAAAATGGAAAAGAATTTTAATGAGAAGTGGTGGCATAAGTCTGTAGTATATCAGATATATCCAAAGAGTTTTAATGATACTACAGGAAACGGACAGGGGGATATAAGGGGAATAATAGAAAAACTGGACTATCTTAAGGAACTTGGAATAGAAGTGATATGGCTTACGCCTATGTACAGATCTCCTCAGAATGATAATGGATATGATATAAGTGATTACTATAATATAGATGAGCTGTACGGCACAATGGAAGACTTTGAGGAAATGCTTAGAGAAGCTCATAAGAGGGACATAAAGATAGTAATGGATATTGTTGTGAATCATTCTTCAACTGAGAATGAATGGTTCAAAAAGTCTGAGGAGGGGGATTCCGAATATAAGGATTTCTATATATGGAAAGATGCAGCTGACGGAAAGGAACCTACAA
>CAYYAV010000206.1:0-3723 GCA_964469865.1 uncultured Fusobacteriales bacterium
TAATTATTGAAAAAATTATAACTAACAATATCAATGCTGCAATAATTCCCGATTCCCTGCCTAATTTTAACCTTTTCATCTGTTTCCTCCAATCGCATAACCGAGTATTTTTTCTTCTGTAAATTCATCATGATTTAATTCGCTTACTTTTAATCCTTCCCTCATAATTATAACCCTATCACACATTCCGATTATCTCAGGAAGTTCCGAAGAAACCATTATTATTGACTTGCCCTGTTCAACCAATTCTTCCAATAATCTGTAAATCTCTACTTTTGCCCCTACATCTACTCCCTTTGTAGGCTCATCAAGTATAATTATTTCCGATTCTGTAGAAAGCCATTTTGCCAGCACGACTTTTTGCTGATTTCCTCCGCTCAGATTAAAAGTCTTATAGTCAGGATCTTTTGGGTTAAGGTTCATTTCTTTTATGTAATATTCACTATTTCTTATTTTTTCTTTATGACTAATAAAACCATAATGAGTGAATTTCTTTAAGCAAGTCAACCCTATATTTTCAGCATTAGTTAATTCTTTTACAAATCCCTGCTTTTTTCTGTCTTCTGGAATTAAGGCAATATGATTTTTAACAGCTTCTTCTGGAGTATTAATTTCAGTTTTTTTTCCTTTTATATATATAAAACCTTCATTTTTCCTTTCAGCACCAAAAATTGTCTTCATTACATCTGTTCTTTTTGAGCCCACTAATCCAAAGAACCCCAATATTTCACCTTTATGAAGTTGAAAACTTATATTTTCAAATACTCCATTCTTTGTTAGATTTTCTACTTTTAAAATTTTTTCTTCATTTGAGCTTCTAGGCTTATTACGCTTTGCAAAGGCTGATATATCTCTACCAACCATACTTTTTATTAGCTGTTCCTGAGTAATTTTGGATGTTTCATAAGTATCTACATATTTTCCATCTCTCAGTACTGTCACCTTATCAGAAATCCTGAATATTTCTTCCAGTCTATGACTGATATATAAAATAGTTATTCCTCTTATCTTTAGGCCTTTTATTATTCCCATTAAGGTGTTAACTTCATTATTTGAAAGGGAAGAAGAGGGTTCATCAAAAGATATTATCTCTGCTTTATGATAAAGTGCCTTAGCTATTGCTATCATCTGCATTTCACCCGCACTTAATCCATTTACAGAATCTTTACTTTTGAATTTGCAATTTAATTTTTTCAATATTTTATCTGTATGGCTATACAATTTCTGATAATCAACTATTGTACCTTTCTTCGGTTCATATCCTAAAGCTATATTTTGACCAATTGTCAACTCACTTACTAGACTTACTTCCTGATGTACTTTAGCTATTTTATGATTAATAGAATCTTTTACATTCTTAAAATTGACTTTTTTACCATTAATAGATACTTCACCTTCATAATTGTCATAAATTCCATGAAGGATATTTAATAATGTAGACTTCCCTGCCCCATTTTCACCTAATAAAGCATGAATTTCTCCTTTTTTTATACTAAAAGTCACATCGCTTAGTGCCCTTACCCCGGGAAATTCCTTTCCAAGGTTGCTAAATTGTATTATTTTTTTATTGTCCATTGTATTACCGCCATCATTTAAATTCTATTTCTCTCTTTAAAACTGCGCTTCTTGCCAGTTAATTATTTTTTCAGCCGACTCATTGACATTTGTAATATCAATTAATGCTTGAGGTGTCCATATTACTTTTGGAAGACTTTGTCCACCTAATTTTCTAAGTGCAATTTCTACTGCTATTTGTCCTTTATATATTGGAAATGAATCAATAGTTGCGTCCATTTCTCCTTTTTTGATAGAATTATAGGCTTCTTGTATTCCATCTACTCCCACAACTAATATATCTTTTTTAGATGCATTTACTGCTTCCTGTACCCCTAGTGCCATAATATCATTATTACAGAAAATTGCTTTAAGGTTTGGATATTTTTTTATCCATATATCTGCTAAATCTTTTGCTTTTGCCCTATCCCAATCAGCATTTTGTTTTTCAACAATTTTTATTTCAGGAGAATTTTCTTTAATCCAATTTTCAAAACCAAGAGTTCTTTGTCTCGCTGCGAATGCTTTAGGCATACCTATAACTATTGCTACTTCACCTTTTCCACCTAATTTTTTGGATATCCATTCTGCTGCCAGTTCCCCATTCATTATTGCCTTTGGTCCAACAAAAATATCTGCATTCTTAATTATTCCATCGTTGACATTTATAACAGGAATAGAAGCTTTTTTTGCCTTTTCCACTCCAGGAATTAAATTTCCATCAGATATAGGAGATAAAAGCAGTGTTGTAAATTTTTTATTTATCATATCTTCTACTATAGATAACTGTCCCTGTTCATCTCCTTCTCCTTGTGCAGACTTCATTTCAAATTCAATATTATATCCTTTTTCTTTGAACTTTTTAGCAGCAAGTTCCTCTCCTTCCTTTAATGTTCTCCAATATTCATTTTCAAATGCTTTGGCAACAGAACCCAATTTTATTATTCCGTCCAGTTTCGGCATAGCACCAAGAGCAGTTCTGACTTCTGTAAAATCTTTTCCATTTGGATCAGTATCTGGGTTAAAGACTTCATTTTGAGCCTGCTTTCCCTCTGAATTTACATCTTCTTTTGAACAGTTAATCAGTAGTATTCCTATTACTAGAACCAAAATTAAAATTTTTTCTATTTTTTTCATAAAAAATCCCTTTCCTTTCATATTTATTTTATTTTAAACATTTTAATAAAATAGTTTGTGCCTTTATTGCATTATTAGAGTTTATAATGTTTTCAATTCTATCCATTCCAATTTTAAGTATTAGATTTTCTATTTTTTCAAATATTTCTATATTTTTTTTTACTTCTTCTAGTCCATTTTCTCTTATTGGGAATGTATCAAAATACACTACGCCTTCATAATTAAATTTCTTTAGATAATAAATAAATTCTAAAGTCTGTATAAATGTAACACTTCCCGTTATAAGGCCATCATCATTCATTCCGTGTCCGTCATTAAGATGGACACCATATAATTTATTTCTTACTGCTGCAAGAAAGAGACTATATGCTGGATTTTCTCCTTTCATAAGCATATGACAATAGTCAAGAGTTACTCCGACATTATCTAAATTTATGTCATTTGTCATTAAAAGTGCTGTCCCTATACTTGGGATCATTGAATATGAACGTGGCTGAAACGGTTTATATTCAATACTAATCTTTATATTCCTATTATAATTTGCTATTTCTTTGAAATTATTGACCAGTTGTTTCCATATTTTTTCATATGGTATCTGAAATGAATAGTCAAAGCCATCATAACCTAACCATATTGTTATTATTTCTCCTCCCAATATTTTTACTATATCTATTGCTTCTTTACATAATGTCTTAGCTTTTTCTGATATCTGATAATCACAATTTCCCAATTCACCATTTTTAAATTCATCCCTAAATCTTAAAGCCACGCTATTAACCTTGATATTTTTCTCTTCTAGTACTTGTTTCAGTTTATCTAATTCTATATCCTGAAAATGTTCTGGGTAATTCAAATCTACATGAGTAATTTTATCTATTTCAGATATTTCTTCTAAAATATCTGTTATTGTATTTTTTAATGTCCTAAATCCATTTATCCTTGCTGCAAATTTCATTTTTTCTCCTTTCAAAGGCTATTTTATTATCTTTTTTATCAATACTAATATACCTCGATTTCATTTTTTGTCAATAA